>NZ_CP107908.1 GCF_041434015.1 Streptomyces sp. NBC_00454
CGGCCACCTTCTCCCCGAGCTGCTGGCCGAGGACGGCCAGGATGTCGCCGTACTCGGCTTCGCTCCCAGCGGCCGTGGGAACGGGGACAGGCCGGGGCCCGCGCTGTCGACGACGGGCGGGCGGATCAGATGTCACAGGACCTCCTTGTTACTCAGGCGGTCCGAGCGTATCCAGAAAATCAACTGGTGCTTGTCTTTTGGTGCGTCGGCGCGTCGGAAGTCGCCCCTGAGTTGCCTCTGGGTAAGGGTCTGTTCGACGTGGGCTCCAAAAGTACACGGTGCGTGGAGTTATTTTTCGCACAAGCCCCGGAAGTACACGCCTCCTTGAGTTACGTGTGTCGTGATAGCGACACATTCGGGGATCCCGGCGTTCGAGCAAAGCGTCCTACGGAGACTCCGCCCGACTCTCTGACCTGCGGTGATCCGAGGCCGGTTGGCGCTTCCGGGAAGTACACGGCTGCTTGAGTTTTCCGCGAAATGTGCTCGCCAGGTACACATTTCGGAGCACCAAATGTGTCGTGGGGGACACATGGACCTCGGTAAACCCGCAGGTCAGGGGCTTAAAATCGCCGCGCCCTCTTATTAAAGAGCAACCTTGCCGACGGCATTGGGACGTGTCTGCCCTTGGTCTCCCGCGGAGTTGAGGGGGATCCGGTCTGACGCACCGACAGCGAACCTCGGCCTACTGCCTCACCCTCTTCGACCTCAGCCCACTCACCTTCACCGAGGCCCGTCCGCGCTTTGACGATGACCTACGGCACCCCCACCCCAGCCCGGAACCGGGCAGGGGCACCCTGTTGTCGAGGCCCTCGTGCCCAGTGAGGGCGCCCAGCGCCCGAGGGGTGCACCGCCGACCGTCAGGGAGGTGGGGCAGGGCATGAGGGTGGGCGGGTCCAGGGCGCCCCAGCGCCTGGCGAGGGGGTCTGGGGGGCGAGTAGCCCCCCATGCCGGGGCCGGTCCAGCGCGGCCAGGCGCTGGCGGGGTCCAGGGGCTGGCCCCTGGGATTCACGGTCCGCGGCCGAGGATGGACAAGATGCCCAAGCTGCTTAAGGAGAAAGCCAGTTGAGCAGTTGCAACCCCAGCAGTCTCGCGTGGCTACAAGCCGACCCTGCTCAGAAGGGCTTCGGCCTGTTCTCGGCTGAGGCGCTGCGGGCGGCGCTCTGCGGGTGGAGGGCTTGTGCGGCCGCCACCACGGGCGAAGGAAAGCATCCATCCCGCGAGGGGGCTGTCGGGTTCCAAACCTGCGACCAGTCTCTCGCGCAGGGCCGGCGGCGTATCAGCCCTGGCCACGATGGCGTTGCGGACGAAGGCATCCGGGTCATTCGCCAGCAAGTCCCGCAGGTCCACTGGTAGATCAGGATGGGCGGCGATGGCTTCGCGTACGTCGGAGTCCAAGTCCGTAGCCAGTTCCCGGGTCGGGGTAGTGTGCTGGACGGCGGCCGCACGGGTCACGGGATCGGCGAGCAGCCGAGCCAATAGATCAGCCGGTGGAACGTACGCGTGCACGGCGGCCCTGCGGATGTCCGGATCGGCGTCGGCCAGCAGGGTCCGACGTACCGCATCTGGAGCATCGCGTCGGTGCTGGGTGACCGATGACCTCACACTGGGCTCGACGTCGGAGGCGAGACGAGCCAGCAGTTCAGGCGGCAGGTGCTCGTTCATCGCGAGGAACGAGCGCACGCTGGGATCCGGATCGTCCGCCAGCCGGGACAGCAGCCCCGGAGGTTCGTCGCCGACGCTCGCGGCCACCGCACATCGCACGGACGGCTCTGCGTGCTCCGCCAGGTGAGCCCTGATCTGTGGGGGCACCGAGGAGTTGGCGGCGAGAGTGCGTACCGACCCGAGCCTGATGATCTCCTCGATCACGTCCTCCGTCAGATCGCGACGTAACAGCGCTATCGAACGACGGGCCGCCGGATGCGGCAGCAGCCGCCGTAGGAGATCGGCTGGCAGGTCCTCTTGAGTCGCCAACGCGTTGAGTTCGGCATCCAGATCCATGGACCGCAGGGTAAACCTTTGGCCTAGAGCGCATGTGGTGATGCGGCTCGGCTCGTCACGCCGAGAGTTTGTTTGTCATGACCGGATCGAGGGCAGCGCGCCTATTTCCGGTGGAACGGCCCAAAAGCGACCCTCAGAATGGGGCCTTGGAGGCTCTAACTCAACCGTCCCTGGGTGATGTGACCTCCCCTCAGCTCAAAGCCCCGTAGCGGGGCAGTGGGAGCGTTCCGACCGTCCAGAACAGCCCGTGAGGGCCGGGGAACTCCCTGATCGGCGTAATTATGACTCGGTGCTTCAGAGTTGCCCGTCAGCGGTTGAGTCGGCCCGGGTGTGCGCTGTTGTGGGCCCGCAGGCGCGAGCTTCGGCGCTGGCTCAGGCACCGGTCGCTCGGACCGAGCGGGGTCGGGCGCGCAGAGCAGGCAGCCGGGCATGGTCTTCCGCTCCGGCCAGGCTCTCGCCCAGGGTCAGGAGCGAGAGGAGCCGCACCGGTCGGCCGGCTGCGGCCGCGGCCTCCAGTTTGTGGTGGCCGTCGAGGAGGAAGTGGGTCAGGCCCCAGTGGACGAAGTAGTCATCTGCCAAGTCGAGGGCGGGCTGGCACACGTCCAGCGTGGAGATCGCCACGGCCGTGGGCACCGTTCCCCGGCCCATGAGTTCGACGTACTCCTCGACGCGCTCCCTCTCGTTCAACGTCGGGGGAACCATGGGTACGACGAACTCGTAGAGGTGGGCGTCCGCATCGACGGGTGTCTCGAAGGTCCGGTAGTACGGGGTGTGCGGGTACTGCGGGAGGCCCCAGAACTGGTCGAGCCCCCATGTCGTGACCTGCTCGCCGCTGAAGTAGTCGCCTGCCTGGCCAGGGATGATCAGTTGAGGTTCCACATCCAGGAGCAGGGGAAGGTACTCGCCTTCCGGTAGCAGCGCACCGAACGCATCGATCACACCTCCGTCGTCCGGATCTTGCAGCGCACCGGTGAGCCGTTCCTGCACGCTCTCCAGGGACAGCTTCTCCGTCGCTGTTTCCAATCGGCGGAACAGCAACGGGCACGTTCCGCAGTAGAAGCTGAGCTCGAAGGCCGGTTCGTCGTCGACCATGAGCAAGCGGCGCCGCGGTCCGCCGCCGACCTTCTGCCACTCCGTCCCGAAGCGCAACCGCGCCTCGGGGGAAGGGACGCCGAGACTGCGCGGCTCGCCAAAATTGATCATCACGGACCGACCGTACGGGACCCTGTGGATCGGCTCCACCGAGTACTGAGCGCGCAGCTGGCCGGGCGGGCCGACTGCGGTGCCAGGGGGCTGCCCCCGGTGTCACTGCGCGGGAGTGATCCGCCAGGTGCCGTCGCATACGTCGAGCGTCGCCGTGAGGTCGGCTTGCTGCGGGAAGGGAACATTCAGCCGCCACGGGGTCGACAGCGCGGCCAGCTTGATCGTCACCAGCCCCTCGGTGACATGGCCCAGGGCTCCGATCCAGTGGGGTGCGGTGGCGATCAGCTGCTCCGGCAACCAGGGTTCCGGCTCGGGAATGCGCGCGGAAGGGCTCTCGGCGAGTCCGGAGAGGTCAGTAAGTTCGGTGAGTTCGGTGAGTTCGGCGAGGGCGGAGGCGGCCATCAGAGTCAGCAGCCGCGCCAGGATCGCGGCCGGCAGGGCGGGGTCGCGGGTCTCCAGCCACACGTAGCAGTCGTCGTGGCCCGAGAACCAGATCCGAGAGTCTTCGAAGTGACTCAACCGCACCCCGTCGACGTCGGTCGTTCCGAGCACCAGGGCGAGTTCGTCGAGCTGATCCGAGGTCACGTCGGCGGGTACGTCGATCAGGGTCAGCTCGTACGGCGACCAGCTGCCGTCCAGGAAACGGGGCAGCAGGCCGCGGTCCATCACCAGGAGCTCGTCCGCGAGTCCGTACGTGCCGGACGCCCAGGATCCGAGGGGGTGAACCGTGCACGGCACGCCGAGGTCGGCCGCGATCAGCGAGGGCGGCAGCGGCTGCCAGTCCTCGTCCATGTAGGAGTTGGTCTCCAGCGACAACACCGCGACCGCACTGGTCGCCACGGCCGCGAGCAGGTCGGCCAACTCGCCCGCCTGCGCCGCACCGGCGGTCACCTCCCACACCCCCTCGGCCTCGCGGAGGCTGAAGCTCAAGGGGAACAGCCGACCCTGGATCCCGACACTGTTCACGCTGAACGCGCCCTGCTGCCCGACCTCGATCATTGCCCCACCCCGAGAAACCGCCGGACGCCACCACGGAGCCCGCACCGGTCCATCATCGTCGGTCACGCGCTATCGATCGGGCCAGCCGGCCGGTCGGGATCACCCGCCGAGCGTGGTTGCGCCGAGACCTGACGGAAGGTGGCGCACTGCCACTGCCACGGCCTCCTGCGCTGTGGCGAACAGGCCGAGGTCCGGAGTGATGAAGCCTGTGCCCACCCCGTACGTGCCGTCGCTGTTCGCGCTCAGGCTCGGTCCGACGACGGTCAGGTCCGGGCGCGTGGTCGTCGAGAAGCGCAGCGCCCAGTGGCTCGTGAACGGGTAGAGGGCCCGTAGCGCAGGCTCGGCATGCGCTGCCTCGATCAGGCTTTGGTACCCCTCCTGCCAGACGTACTCCAGTTCGGCCGCCTCCCGCCGCATGCCCTGCCACTCCGACTCGACCAGTCGAGAGGGCTCGCGGTCAGGCACCTCGAACCGGCCGGTCAGGTGCACGAAGGGCGCCGCCCGGCGGACGTCCTCCAGAGCCAACCCGTCGCACCACGCGCGGACGGCCCGAGCGACCTCGGCCAGGTCTTCCGTCTCGCCGTCGATGAGGGCCATGTCCTGGGACGACTCCGCACCGCGGACCGACCACTGCCGTTGGTACGACCGGGCCCTGATCCGCAGCGGCTCCCGGTGCGGCAGGCGGCCGACGGCGGTCGCGTGGAGCAGCGGCTCGGCATCCGGGGACGTGACGGCGACGGCGTCCAAGCCGCCCTCCGCCGCGGCCCGTAGGGCTGAGGCGAGGCTGCCGCGTGCCGCGACGTCGGGGTACGGGGCTGCGGGATCAGGAGGGGTGGGCACGGTTCCTGATTGTGCCCGAGGCGCCGATGCCCCGAGCCGGCGGCGGGTACTGCTGGCTGCTTCGTGAGCGGGGTAACGGTCGGCCTTTCGGCACAACACGCGCCATACACGGGCAAGATGTTTCGGTGTGGCGCTTCACCTTCCGCCCTGAAGGTTAGTAAGGTACCCGCATGACCGCACCATACGATCCGGAAGTCAGGGAAAAGGTAGTCGTCAAGCTGCCCTCCTCCCTGCGGCAGGAACTCAAGGTCCGCGCAGCCCAGTTGGGTGTGGACATCCAGGACGCCGTCACCGAGGGCATTCACGCCTGGCGTGCCGACGCCTCCGCGGCGACTCCGGTGGACACCTCCGGCGCCTCCTCGTTCTCCACCTACCTCCCCACCGGGCTCTACGGGGACTTCAAGGAGGAGTGCCGGGTACGCGAAGTCCCGTACAACCAGGGCGTCGCCCAATCGATCCGGCTGTGGCTCGACACCCACCCCTCCCCCACCGGCCGGCGTCGGCCGTCCACCGAGGGCGCCCGCCGGATCGTGGTCTGCAACCAGAAGGGCGGCGTGGGCAAGAGCGCCATCAGCAACGGGCTCTCCCAGGCCCTCGCCGAGACCGGCGCCCGCGTCTGCGTCATCGACTTCGACCCGCAGGGCCACCTGACCCGGCACCTGGGCGCGGAGATGCTGGGCATCAAGGAGCCGAGCCTCGCCAAGCACATGCTCGGGGAGATCGAGGGCCGCGTCCGCGACCTCCTCGTACCCATCGAGCACGGGGTGTTCGCCGGCCGCCTCTTCCTGATGCCCTCCTGCAAGGACGCCTTCCTCCTCGACGCCCGGCTGGCCACGACCCGCCACGTCCGGACGAAGGAGACCGCCCTGGAGAAGGCCCTGGAGGAACTGGAGGAGGAGTTCGACTACATCGTCGTCGACTGCCCGCCCAGCCTCGGCTACACCATGGACACCGCGCTCTACTACGCGCGCACCCGCGAAGGCGAAGCGGAGAAGTCCTCCGGGATCATCGTCCCGGTCCAGGCCGAGGACACCTCCGCCGACGCCTACGACATGCTCAGCGAGCAGCTCGAGGACCTGATCGACGACCTCGACATCGAGATCGCCCAGCTCGGCTTCGTCGTCAACCTCTACGACAGCCGCAAGGGCTTCGTCGTCACCTCCTCCCTCAACAGCTGGAAGGAGTTCGGCGACCCGCCGGTCATCACCGTCATCGGCGACCTGAAGGAGCAGCGCGAAGCCGTACGCGTCAAGCTGCCCCTGCTCCACTACGCACCCGACTGCGAGCAGTCCGAAGCAATGCGCGAGATCGCCCGGAGGATCGCAGCATGAGCAAGAGCGACCTCCTCGGCACCGGCGCCGCCTTCAGCAACGCCCGCCGCAGCAGCGGCCGGAGCGAGCGCGGGCGGGCCAAGGCCTTCGCCCAGGGCGACGTACCGGCGTACGAACTCATCCGCGTCCCCCTCGACCAGGTCTCCGCGACCCCCCTCAACCCCCGCCGGAACTTCGGCACCGACGAGGAGAAGACCCGCTTCGGCGAGGAGCTCCGCGAAGCCCAGCTCTCGGCATGCGTGGCGGTCAGCCGCGAGGCCTACCTGGAACTGTGGCCCGACCACGCATCCGGGATCGGGGCGGCCTCGTACGTCCTCATCAACGGCGAGCGCCGCTTCCGCAGCGCGCTGCACGTGGGGCTGGAGGCACTGGACTTCGTCGTACGCGACGACCTGGCGGCCTCCCGCACCGACTTCATCGACCACCTCCTCGCGGAGAACCTCGAACGCGAGGACTTCGACGTCATCGAGCGCGCCCGCGGTGTGCAGCACCTCGTGGACACCTGCGCGGACGAGGGCCGGGAACACGGAGCCAAGTCGCGTGCCGCGGAACGGCTCGGCCGCTCGCCTTCGTGGGTGACCAACCAGCTGGTGCTGCTGGAACTCCCCGACGAGATCCAGAACCTGCTCAGCTCGGGGGACCTGCCGGAGCGCGACGGCCGCCTGCTCGCACGGACGGCCAAGGACCGGCCGGGCGCGGGCGCGGCGGAGCTGCTCGCCTTCCTGCAGGCGAGCAAGGAGCAGGAGGCACAGGTCAAGGCGGCCCAGCGGGAGATACTGCGCGAGGCGCAGGATTCCGCCGCGGTGCCTGCCGCAATGCCTGCTGCGGAGCCTGCCGCGGTGCCGGTTCCCGTGCCGGCGCAGACCGAGCCGAGCCCGGCCGGGGGAGTCCCGGACCTCGCGGAGCGGGCCCCGGAGCCGGCCCGACTTTTGTCCGCGGACAAAAGTCCGGAGCCGGCGACCGAAGCCCCGGAGCAGACCCCGACGCCCGACCGACTTTTGTCCGCGGACAAAAGTCGGGAGACCCCGAGCATGCCGGCGCCGGCCGCCGGGACCCCGAACCCGGAGGCCGACGCGACCCGTCCGACCCCCGAGCCGACGTCGCCCGCACCGGTGTTCACGCCGACTCCGGTCGCCGAAGCACCGGCCTCGGCGGGGGAGCGGGAGCCGGAAGGCGTCATCCCCACACAGGCCCGGGCAGCGGAATCGACCACGATCCCGTGGCAGGACCCGAAGGCCATGTACCAAGTGATCTGGACGAACATGTCGGCCAAGCACCGCGCCGAGCTGACGATGCTCCTGATCGAGAACAACAGCCAGCGGAACTAGCCGGCTGCTGATAGTCGTCCTGGGCCCCACCGCACGCGAGCGGTGGGGCCCAGACTTTTGTCCGCGGACAAAAGTCTGGGCGGGCCGCTGTCGGGGGTGGGGGACTCCACCTTGCCGTGTCGGGGAGCGCGGAGCGGGAGGGTGCATGATCGCTTGGTCGGTGAGTTCTTGACTACTGGCAGTCCCGAACCGGGTCACTGGGGATCAGGGCCGCTACCCCATCAAGGATGCGTTCCAGGCCGAAGTCCAACGGATTCCCGCCTTGCGGGGCGAAGCCGCCTGCCGCGACCACCGCCGTCAGGGCGGGAAAGCGCTCTTTGTCTCGCTCCAGGACCTTGGCCGTCAGGTGGGCCCACTCCTCGTTCGCCGCCTCGTCATCATCGACGTACTGATGGGCGACATTGCGCACATGGCCGACGAGCAGCAGGAACGTGTCGTGTTGCTGGGCGGCCGACAGCCCCGTCGCGGCCAGCGCGGCCAGGGCTGCGTCCAGCCAGCCGAGTTGATGAGGGCCCATGATCTGGCGGCGCATGCCGGTCGCTGCCAGGATCCACGGGTGGCGGTGGTACGTCGCCAGGCACTGCCGGGCCCACTCGGTCAGCTGCGGGCGCCAGCCGCCGGGGAGGCCGGCGACCGGGGTCGGGGGGCCGATCGCAAGGTCGACCATCAGGTCGAGGAGCTCCGTCTTACCGGGAACGTACCGGTAGAGCGCCATCGCGGTGACGCCGAATTCCTTGGCCACCCGCGCAAGCGAGACCGCCTTCAGGCCCTCCACGTCGGCGATCTCGATGGCCGCCTCTGCGATTCGGCCCGCGTTGAGCGAGGGCTTCGGGCCCCGGCTTGGCGGCTCCTGCTCACCCCACAGCAGCGCGAAGCTCTCCTTCACGCCGGCCTGCTTCCCGACCTTCTTCATGGCCACCTTCGCCTCCTCTGCTGCCCCCCGTTGACACTTCACCCTAACTGTTTATATCGTATAGCCAACCGCTTACGGCATATACAGTTCTACCTCAGGGAGTCATCGTGATCACCACCATCGCCGCCACGTCCGCAGCTGTCCTCCTTGCCGCACCCGCGGTCGGCGCCCTTGGCCACCGCGCCATCAAGCGTTCCCGTAACGCCTCACTGATGAAGATCGACACTCCGAACGGCATCGACGAGCAGGGCTTCGTCAGCATCGGCGGCATCGACCAGTGGATTTCGGTCCGTGGCGAGGATCTGGCCAACCCGGTGGTTCTGGAACTGCACGGCGGCCCTGGAGCCTCGACCGCGATCTTCGGACCACGCACGAGATCCTGGGAGAAGCACTTCACGATCGTCCGCTGGGACATGCGCGGCGCCCTCAAGACCCTCGGCCGCAGCGGTCCGGAAGGCCAGGGGGAAATGACCTTCGAGCGGATCTACGCGGACGCGATCGAGGTCACCGACCACATACGCGTGCGCCTGGGCGCCGAAAAGATCGTCCTGCTCGGCCACTCCTACGGAAGCGCCTTCGGCCTGCGGCTCGCCCGAGAGTTCCCCGAACGCTACTCCGCATACATCGGCACCGACCAGAACATCCACGACGCCGGCCGTGACGACTCCGCGCACCAGGCCCTGCTCACCCGGCTGCGTGCGACCGGAAAGCGCAAGGAACTGGCGGCAGTCGAGGCGCTCGACCCCGACGAACGGCAGTGGACCGCCCGCCAGCGCGCCATGCACGCCAAGCTGTTGGCCACCAGCGACCCGCTGACGCTGGACACGATGAAGAAGGTTGTCATGGGGTCCCTGTGGTTCTCGCCGCTGCACTCGCTGCGCGAGCTGGGGCGCTTCGTCAAGGGCATGACCATCTCGGAGCAGATCACTGAGGCCACCACCGGGTTCGACGACTGGGCCGAGGGCACGAAGTTCGAGCTTCCCTTCTTCATCTTCCAGGGAGACAAGGACGTCCTCGCGCCGCCGGAGCTCGCCCGCCGCTTCTTCGACGACGTCCAGGCGCCGGTCAAGGACTTCGCGCTGATCGAGGACTGCAGCCACTTCGCGGCGTTCCGGCGGCCGGAGCGGTTCCTGGAACTCCTGCTGACTCGTGTGCGGCCCGTGGTCGCCGGAGAGCCGGCAGGCACAGCGGGCATCTGACCCTGCGTGTGGCCGGCCGATGTCTCGCCGAGGTCGAATCGGTCTTGCAGGAGCTGGCTGGTACGGCCCGCGAGGTCACCCTCCTCTATCCCAGGGCAGGGAAACCGGGCACGGGCAACAGCTCCATCGGCAGACCCCTGCTGTGGCCGGCCGGTGAACCCTGGCCGACGTGCGCCGAACCCGACCACTACAAGCCGCTCGCCGAGCCCGTCGGGACCGACCCGGTCGCGATGGTCCCGGTGGTCCAGCTGTATGCACGGGACGTGCCCGGCCTCGTCTTTCCCATCGGCACCGACCTGTTGCAGATCCTGTGGTGCCCGCTCGTTCACGAGGACGACCAGTACGCGGCCAACCCCCGGCTCCACTGGCGCAACACTGCGCTGACGGCCGCCGCCCCTGCTGCCGGGGAACCGCCCAGCCCGCACACCGCGGAGGAGGACTATCTGCCCCGGCCCTGCACGGTGTCCCCCACACCAGCCGTGGAATACCCGAACTGGGACCTGCCGGACGAGCTCAGCGAGCAGATCGGCGACCGCTTCGACGTCCTGCGCGAGGAGCACGGCTTCGACTACTTCGAGGTGGCCACCACCCAGCAGAGCAAGGTCGGCGGCTACCCGAGCTGGACCCAGCCGCCGAACTGGCCCGACTGCGCGGGCTGCGGCACTCGCATGGAGCACCTGCTCAGCGTCACCGCGACCGAGGCGGGCAGGGGACGTTGGCTCCCCCTGGACGAGCGGAACCCCAGCCAGGACCAGGCCACCACCCCGTCCTGGCGAGCCGAGGCGGACCCTGCCGCCCTCGACACCTTCGGACACGACATGGGCCTGGGCGACCTCGGCGGCATGTACTTCTTCGTGTGCCGCACCTGCCCGGACACCCCGTACACCCACCGCTACGACTGCTGAACCGACCCGAACGGCTTCACGCGGCTACGACGCCGTCCACCAGCGCGGCGGCCACTTCGTTCGACTTCGCCGGGCCGACAGATGCAGTGCCTGTGGTCCCCGACTTTTGTCCGCGGACAAAAGTCGGGGACCACAGCGGGGGAGTGCGGCTGGAGCGGCACTCGGTTGCACCGGCCGACGCAGACGCCTGCTGGTGCATCAGCGTCGACCCCCGAGCTCGGGAAACGGGACGGTGCCGAGGGCTTCGTACGTGCTGATGACCGCGCGAAGTTCGCGGGCGCTCCGAGGCGACATGGCCAGCATCACGCGGTCGAGGAGTGCACGCCCTTCCAGAGGGCTGGCGCAGCAGTACCAGTGCACGTCGCCACCCCAGCCGCAGTCCTCCCACAACTGCCCCCTGGGGTCGCGGACGTAGTGCCTCCACCGGTCCAGGGCCAGGACCACGTCCCCTGGCTGTAAGTAGTTCCGCGTGCATTCGAGGCGGACCATCTCCGATACCGCACGCCGCGAGAGACCATCGATACCCGCCCTCGAAGGGTGGTGCGTCCCGTACGGACGGGTGAGGGCGTTCCTGAGGTGTCCTGGCCGGCTACGCGGCATGGAGCTTTCTGATCGTCGTCATGCCGCGCATGCTGCCACGCCTTCCAACGACGAGGGCCGACTTTTGTCCGCGGACAAAAGTCGGGGGTCAAAGCGGAAGAAC
Source organism: Streptomyces sp. NBC_00454 (assembly GCF_041434015.1). GTDB lineage: Bacteria > Actinomycetota > Actinomycetes > Streptomycetales > Streptomycetaceae > Streptomyces. Next base: position 11,420 of record NZ_CP107908.1, read on the forward strand.
GGGCCGGGTGGTGAAGTCCTCACAGAGGTCTTCACCGTCCGGCCCGTAGACGAACTCGGCTGTGGCGGGGTTGCGGTTGGCGGTGGCCAGGGGGAGCCATGCCAGCAGATTGCCGTACCCGCCGCACACCGACTCGCCACCGTCCCCGCCGTGGACCGCCGTCACGTCGCTGGTCAGCTCCGTGCTGTAGGTGTCGTAGGCGATGTGCAGGCCGAACGCACCGAGCCTGCTGTGCGGACCGGTCGGATCGCCGTAGGGGATGCGGTCGAGCGGGCAGTCGTCACCCCACCGGAAGAGAGTGGCAGCGCCCGCTCCGCACGCGTGCTCCCACTCGTCGGAGGTGGGCATCCGCAGGCCGCGTGCTGCGAGCACGGCCGGCATGCCGGCGGGCAGCTCGGTCAGGGCTTCGGACTCCACGGCCATCAGCACCGTTGCCAGGGTGGCGCTCCGGTACGGGCTGAGCACTTCCGCCAGGTAGGCCCGGAGATCGGAGCCGCACCCGAAACCCTCCTCCATGCTCGCCGCGTAGTCGAGGGTCTGCTCGGGCGTCGGCCGCCAGCTGTCCAGATCGAACCCGAGGGTCACCGTGCCACCGGGTATCAGGGCGAACTCCGTGCCGGCGCGCTCGATCCGGACCCGGTGCAGCGGGGCACCGAGGTGCTCGACGGTCTCGACCGAGACGACACGTCCCTCCACCAGGTCCGCTGCCTGCTGGGCGATGCGGCGTGCGGCGGGCAGGTCGGCGGACCGCCACTGTTCGAGCGTGAGTTCGGCGAGAGACATGGCCGCAGTGTGGCAGGCAGGTCTGACAACAAGGGGCGAGCCGCCGATGGGAGTTCCAGGGCCGAGTCTTGATGCCGCCGCAGGGGCCGACTTTTGTCCGCGGACAAAAGTCGGCCCCTGCGGGGTGGGCTTCTCAACGGGTCAGGATCAGGCCGCAGCTGTAGGCGCGGGCCTGGCCCAGGCCGTCGGAGGGGACGGCGGCGATCTTCTTGGGAGCCCCGTACCAGTCGGCCAGCTCGTGGTGGCCGAAGCCGGGGCCGGTTGCCGAGGCCATGCTCGCGGAGACGGCCGCCGCACGCCGGTGGTCGGTGATGATGTCCCGGGGGCGCAGCGGGTACCGGCCGGCACCGACGGAGTGGTAGTCCCGTACGGGGGTACCCGGATGGTCCGCGCGGACGCCGAAGACCAGCTCCGCGAGGTCGTCCACCGGGTCGGTGCGGTCCCGGCCGAGGGCAGCGGCACACAGGCCGACCACCGCCGACTTGGTGGGCCGGCTGTGGGTGTCGCGGCACGAGAACCGGGTCTCCGACGCTCACCTGGGGCCGCGCCGCCGCAGCAGGATCGTCAGCGTCGCCCGGGCGTCGCGCCGGCGCTCCGGGCTGCGGGAGAGCACGGACGACGCGGCGACCGTGACCACGGCTCCGGTGTAGGCCAGGCCGGTGACGGCGGTCAGTACGGCCGCGTCGTCGAGTACGGACGGCAGGACGGACATGAGATCCCCCTCGGACAGTTCGCCCCGGCGGTCTTGCCCGCAGGGCTTCGGTGCCACAGGTATCCCTCGACGGGCGGCTCTCCGGCGATGTCCGGACGGCGGAAGGCAGCGTAAGTACGCTGGTCAGACGGGACGTGACGAGGTTTCCGGCGAAGTCCTCGCCGGACAGGGGACGGAGACCGGTCAGTTGGCGGAGGGGGTCGACGCGCCGGGCTCCGCGGTAGAACTGCGGGAGCTGTACGAGGCTGCGGGCGGGCGTGAAGTCGGGTACAAGAGGCTCATCAGTCTCGGGACGAAGCACGGGTTGGTGGTGCGCGACGCCACCATCAGCGACTGGATGAGGGGCCGTTCCGTCCCGTCGGCGGAGCACGAGACCTATGTACTGCGGGTGCTGATACGGGAACGCGAGAGGCTGGGGCACACTGCTCCCGGACCCATCACAAGGTCAGCCACGAAGGGTGGCTCTCGCGCCTGCGGGCCGCCCAGAAGCGTGGGAAGAGCCGACAGGGGGCGGAGGCGAGGGCCCGCGCATCCATGCCGACTCGCCAGGCCGCTCCTGGCGCACCGCGCGGTCGCGTTCGGTCTGTAGCCGGACGACAACGCCTACTCCGACCACACCCCGGTCTATGGCTACACCCAGGGCGGCCCCGCCCTCTCCTGGAAGCTCGACGGCAGCGCCACCGCGACCATCGGCGGCTCGGCCGGCCTTTACCGGCGCGAGCGACGACGGTACGAGCGACTGGCGGACTGTCAGTGCCGTGCCGAAGCGCGCGAAGCACACCTGACGGGCGCGAAGCGGCTGATGTCCTGTCTGTCAACCGCCAGTCCCGGCATCGTCCTTGAGAGGGACGCGTCGGCATGCCGCACCACAAGCCGAAGCGGCGGTGCGGGTCCTTGCGCTAGACACGCACCCGTGATCATCGGCAATTGCAGGACAACGACCGCCCGCTGCCGATCCGCGGGCGGCACCGGACTTCCGAAGCGGGCTGAAGGGGGGAGCTCATGTCGTCGAGACGCCTTCTCCGAGTGAACCGACGTGTGATGCGCGCCGTACGAGGCTGGCCGCGCGCCCTGCTCCTCACGCTCGCCGTGACGCTCACCGTGGCCGCACCCGCCGGCGGGGCGGCCGCCGAGCCGCGTCCCAGCGCCCCGCCCACGGCCAGCAGCCCTTCGCCGGCGGGCGGCGAGGGGAAGCTGTCGCGGGTCCGTGCGAAGAAGCGCGTGGATGTCCGCACGCTGCCCCGGCCGAAGGGTACCGCCGAGCCGCAGGCTCGACCGTACCTCGCCCCTCCGAAGCGGCCGGCGCCCGTGGGACCGCGGCGGCAGCCGAGCCTGCCCGTCACCACCGCGCAGCTGACTCCGAAGGGCGCGGCGTCGCCGAAGGCGGTTCCGTCGACGGCCGTCATCGAGCGACTGAAGACCTTCCGCACGCTCAGGAACGCGGACAACGCCGCCGCCCGAACCGCGCCCTCCGACACGCAGCTCGCGGTCGGCCCCACCCACATCGTCCAGTTCGTCAACCGCACGGGCCAGGTCTACGACAAGGCCGGCAACGCCGTCGGCGCCCCCTTCGACCTGGGCACCTTCTTCGGGTTCACCGCGAACACGGGTGGTGATCCGCGGGTGCACTACGACGCGGGGTCCGGTCGATTCTTCGCTGCGTACGAGGGCCTTCCGGCCGGCGGCGACGAGGTCGACGTCGCGGTCAGCGACAGCTCCGACCCCCGAGGGGGGTGGTCCGTCTACATCGCCGGGAGCAACAACGCGAACGTCCAGCACGACCGGCCGACGCTCGGCTACACCAACGACAAGGTCACGCTGACCTGGAACAACTTCGACCTCGTCGCAGCCGGCAAGCCGTTCCTGGGTGAACAGACCGTGGTCGTCAACAAGGCGGACCTCCTGGCCGGTGCCGCCTCGGTCAGCCTCGCGACGTTCGCGCAGGACAAGACCAAGGCCGACGTCGTCCCGGCCACCTCACTGTCGGCGATCAACGACCAGCTCGCGATGGAACACGACACCACCGACGTCGTGGTGACCACGATCACCGGCGTGCCCGGCGTCAGCCCGGTCAACCAGACCGAGAACACCATCGCCATCGGAGCAGCCTCCCCACCGCCGATGGCTGCCCAGCCGGCCGGGGGCGACGCAACGATCAACACCAACGACGACCGGATGCTGTCGGTCACCTGGCAGAACAACCACCTGTGGGGGCTCTTCAACGTCAGCTGCACCCCCATCGGCGACACCGCGGTCCACTCCTGCCAGCGCTTCATCCAGATCGCAACCGGCGGGGGCCAGAGCCTGGCCACCAACCTCGATCTCGGCCTCGTCGGTGGAGACCTCTACTACGGCTCCGTGGCGCTGAACGACGAGAACGACCTGTTCGCGGGCTTCAGCGCGTCCTCGACCACCATGTTCGTCACGGCGATCGCGATCGGAGTGCCGGGCGGCAACTTCCCGGCGACGACCTTCGGCGACTTCTACGACGCGGGCACCCAGGCCTACACCTGCACCAACTGCAGCCGGCCGCGCTGGGGCGACTACTCGGGCACCGCACGTGACCCGAGCAACCCCAAGGACATCTGGACGGTCCAGCAGATCGGAGCCATCGACAACACCGGGATCCGCGGCGGCGACTGGGGCACCGCGATGGACCGCGTCACCCTGTCCCCGCCGACCCTCACGAGCGTCACGCCGAACCACGCGCCCGAACTGGCCCAGTGCGTGAACACCGTGACCGTCCGCGGAACGGAGTTCCCCACGAGCGGCACCACCGTGCGCTTCGGCTCGGCGGCCGCCACGAACGTCAACGTCATCGGGCCGGAGGAACTGACCGCGCAGGTGCCCCCACAGGCACGGGGCACGGTCGACGTCACCGTGACCACGCCCAACGGCACCAGCCCGATCACCGGCGCCGCGAGGTTCACGTACGACGCGGACACCTCCGCGCCCACCGCCTCCGCGAGCATCTCGCCGTCGCCCAACGCCGCCGGCTGGAACAACAGCAGCCCGGCGACTGTCAACATCACCGGCGCTGACGGATCCTGCGGCTCCGGCATCCAGAAGATCACCTACAGCGCGAGCGGCGCCCAGCCGATCGGATCCACCGACGTGTCCGGCGCGAGCGCCGCCGTGCCGATCACGACGAACGGCGTGACGACGGTGACCTTCACCGCCACCGACAACGCCGGCAACACCTCCGCACCGCAGACGATCACCGTGCGCCTCGACACCGTGGCGCCGACGATCACCATCGTGCGCCCGACGGCCGGCACCTACCTGCTCAACGAGTCGGTCACAGCGTCCTACTCGTGCACCGACGCCACCTCCGGTGTGGCGAGCTGCGTCGGCACGGTCCCGAGCGGCAGCCCGGTCGACACCGCGACGTTCGGCGCGCACACCTTCACGGTGAACGCCACGGACGTCGCCGCCAACCCGGCCACCAAGAGCGTCACGTACACCGTGGCGTACCGGATCTGCCTGCTCTACGACCCGAGCCGGCCGATCCGCGGCGGCAACAGCACGATCCCGATCAGGCTCCGGATCTGCGACGTCAACGGTGCCAACCTGTCCAGCCCCAACATCACCCTCACACCCAGCCAGGTCGTCGGTCCCACCACCAGGCCGTTCACGACCCCGTTCCGCTACGACGCGGGACTCCGCGGCTACATCGTCAACCTCCCCACCAGGGGGCTGGCGGACGGCAGCTACAACCTGCAGTTCACCATCAGCGGAGCGGACACAACGACCCACGTGGCACCGTTCATCCTGCGCTGAGACCCACAGATTCGATCGCAGCGCCCGGCCCGGCCCCGGTCTCGGGGCCGGGCCGGTGCGTCGGGGCAACTTGCGGGCTACCGTGGACGACCGGCCCCCCGCGAGCGCATCTGTGATCAGAGACGGGCACGCCCGCTCACACCCCGACCGACGTCGGCGGCGCCCTCATTCCGCGGCACGTATCGCCCGCCTGCTACACCGCCACCCCCAGCGCGACGAGCTGCGTGTCGTGCGCAGAGCAGATGTCAGTGCGGTGCAGGGGTTTGTCGGTACGTATAACTGATTCCCAATGGCCGTTGTCAAGAGTCGAGGGTGCCTACTGGGTCATGCCGAGGGCACGCCGGAATCTCTCCCACAGGGAGGCTGGCTGGGTACCCGCTCTGCTCGGAAATCGTGAGCGTCCCCACGGAATGCGACGACGTCCTCCCTGATCCCGACTACCTCCCTCCAGGAGGGTGTCCAGAGCCTTGCACGTCCAGCACGTCCTCACCGCCGCAGGTGGCGAAGAGGTCGTCCAGTTCCAGGTTCCACTGCTCGCCAACACGCGCGCTGGTCACCTGAGGAAGCTGCCCCGCCGCTGCCACTACTTGGGGCGCTGTCGCACGATCGAGGGGCGGCCCGACCAAGACCGCCCCTGACCCTCCGCAGCCCGCCACACTCCAGCCGCCCAGCGAAACCCGCAGGTCAGACATCAACTGCTGAGTACTAGGCGGAGGCCCGGATGCGGGTGGCGGCGGCTTCGGCCTCGCGGACCACGCGGGCGGTGTCGACGTCGACGAGGTGGCCGTCGAGTTTCAGCGGTCGGCCGTCGACGAACACGGCGTCGATGTTCTCGGGGCGTCCGTTGAAGACGATCTGGCCGACCCAGTCGAAGCGGGGGGCGAAGTTGAGGGCGGCCGGGTCCAGTACCACGAGGTCGGCCCTCTTGCCGGGGGTGAGCGAGCCCACCCGGTCGGCGATGCCGAGGGCTTCCGCGCCGCCCAGGGTGGCCATCCGTAGGACGTCCTCGACCTGGGGGAACACCCCGGCATCCGTGGAGCGGGCGCGTTGGAGGCCGATGGCGGTCTTCATCAGGGCATGGAAGTCCGAGGTGTCGTTGGTGCCGCCGTCCAGGCCGAGACCGAGTTTGACGCCCCGTCGGCGGAACTCGGGCAGCGGCATGATGCCGGAGGCCAGGCGCATGTTGCTGAGCGGGCAGTGGACGGCCCGGGCGTCGTGGGCGGCGACCGCGGCGATCTCGTCCGGCGTGAGGTGGATCGCGTGGTTGAGCAGGAGGCGCGGGCCCAGGGCGCCGATGTCGGCCAGGACGCCGAGGGGGTCGTCGGCGCGCTGCTCGGGGCGTTCGAGGACGTGGGAGTTGAGCATGACGCCCAGCTCCTGGGCGGTTTCCCAGTGCGCCCGGTTGAGGTCGCGGGCGGAGCGTGCCGCGTGGGTGGCGACCTGGAAGGAGCCCAGCGGGAGCGGGTCCAGGAGTTCCCGCTTCACCCGGGCGACCAGCTTCCCGTCGGGCTTGGGCGGGTACATCGCGTACGTGAACCGGACACCGGTGCCGGCCACGGCCCGTACGTAGCTCTCGACGAGGTCGTAATCGAAGATGTCCACCCAGTCGACCAGGGTGGTCACCCCGGCCTGTACGGCGTCGAGTGCGGCGAGCCGGACGAAGCTGTGCAGGGTGGCGGGGGTCAGCCGGCCGCGCAGGGCGTCGGTACATCTCTGGAACCAGCTGAACAGGTTGCCGTCGGTACAGCCGCCCCGGATCGCGGACTGCCACAGGTGGGTGTGCGCGTCCACGAAGCCCGGCATCACCAGCTTCCCGGAGACGTCCTGGATCCAGGCTTCCGCGGGGGCGCGCAGGCCCTGGCCGACGGCGGCGACGGCACCGCCCCGGATCAGCACGTCGGCGTTGTACAGCGCCCCCAGTGTGCCGGCTCCGACGGCCGGATCCATGGTGAGCACCAGGGCCGCACCGCGGAGCAGGACCGTGCGGGAGCCCGGAGCCCGGGGGGTGGCGGGCGCGGCGGGGCGGACCGCGGCTGCCGGCGTACGAGGGGTCGCGCCGAGCAGGAGCGGGGCGGAGGCGGCCAGGCCGAGGCCGGCGAGGAGACTGCGGCGGCTGGGGGCCTGGGGCGTGGTGGGGGCTGCTGACTTCATGGCGTGGTACCTCCCGGGGGGAATGACGGAAGGCCCGCCCGGGCGGCGCTGTGACGCAGTGTCAGCCAGGGCGGGAGGCTGCACAGAGCATTCCCGGCGAACAGGATTTCGATAGCCGTTGGTGGAATTGTTTTTCCGCAGAGGTCGTGTGGTGAGACTCAGCGCTGTAGTTGGCCCCGATGGACAACTGGAACGCTCAATCACGGACACCGTTGACCTGCGGAAATGCCACACAGGGCTGATATGGGCGGTCCGTGCTCAGGAAGGCAACGGCTGAGGTGCCGCCGCCGGTCAGGGCGTCGGGGAGGCCCCCGTGAGTGACATCCAGTACCGGGCCGCGGTCGCCGGGATCGACGGACCCTCCTACCGGCTCCGCGGCCACCGGACCCAGGCCGAAACCCTCCGAGCCGGGGTGAACGCCCGTGTCTCCTGACAGCTCCAGCTCCAACACCACCGAGGTTCCATCCGAGATGGCCCGTCTCTGCCCGCACTGCGAGACCGTCTTCACCGTCGCCGACCGCACCAGCCGCCGGGTGTTCTGCTCTCCCACCTGCCGCGAACAGAACCGCCGCCGCATCCCGGTCCAGCGGACCTGCCCGCAGTGCGGAAACGAGTTCACCACCGACATCAGCCCCCGCCGGATCTTCTGTTCCACGGAGTGCCGGACCACGGCCCGCGGCAGTGAGAACGCGATGGAGGTTGACCTGCCCGGTCTGCGACGGCACCTTCGACTCGCCCAAAACCATCCGGAAGGTCTACTGTTCCCCGACCTGCCGCAGGGATGCCGAACGCTACCGCGACCAGGCCCGAGAGCAGGACCGAGCCCGCCGCCTCGGCGAAACGCCCCACCCCGCCGCGGCCTCGCCTCCCGTGATGCCCGGCCTGCCGGCGACACCCAAATCCGCGACACGAGCCGCCTACCGCCCGGCCCCGGAACGGGACCCGCTGGAGCCCACGGCAACCCGCAACTGCCCCCACTGCCAGCAGCCCGTCACCATCGTCGCTCTCCTCGCAACGCCGGAAGTCGCCCGGCCCTCCATGCCGACCGGGCTTCCCGATGTCGTCCCACTCCGCAGGGCTCCGTGACAGCACCATCAACTGGTCGGCAGCCTGGAAATCCAGCTGCCGACCACAGGCCCTGATGGCAGAGTCCGCCCATGGTCTTCCTACGTTGCGAAGCGGTCCGATGGGTCGATGACGAACCCCAGCCCGGCCTGATCGAGGTCCGCTTCACAGACGCCCACCACCAGCAGTGGGCCTTCATCGACAAGTGGCCCGTCTTCGCCGGAGGCGACGGCTTGTCCCCTGACTCCCGTTACCCCGCCGAGGTCAGCATCCTCTGCGACTTCCTGACGACCGGCAACACAACGGACACCTCGGACACGGTCAAGATCTCCGTCACTCCTTGGGGACTCGAATCGCTCGAAGGGCACGTTGAGTTCGAGGTGCGGGCTGATCAATTGACTACCAGCTGAGGTTCACGATCACTGGGCCCCGCCGACCTGACGGTCGGCGGGGCCCACGCATGCTCTCGGGCTCCCCATCTTCCCCACACCGTTCACGCTGCAACGAAGTGAGGCGAAGAGCGACAGCGGCCGTTTTCTCAAGAATCCCCATCAACGCGGGCGAACTCCCGGCATGATCCCAGCCAGCGGTGTCCGTCGTGCAGGCGAACGCGGCCCCTGTGCCCCTCGGGCGGACCTTCGTAGTCGTCCAGGCCGGTGAGCAGCAGACTGCCCGTCCCGGGGACCTGCCCCGAACTCTGCGCGTCCTCCAGCAGCCGGGCGTCGAGTGCCTCGTCATCCGGCACCAGCCACACCCGGCTGCCGACCCAACCGGGTACGCCGGATTCCTCCGGAACCCAGCCGAACAGCTCGTACGTCCCGCGCTGAGATTCTCCGAACAGTCCCGCCGCCTCGGCGCAGACGCCCCAGACGTGGGCGTCCCCCGTCCGGGTGAGCGTGTACCGCGCGAACCCGAGCTCGTTCTCGTCTCCATGCACAGCGGGAATGATGCCCCGCCCGCGTTCCGGCGGCGAAGCCGGGATGTTCTGCTGGCCGCAGAGTCGCGGCTGTCGCACGCCACCACCACGCTCACCTGCTCGCCGCCATCGTCGAGATCGGCGGTGAGCTGGAGCTCCCAGCTACCCGTAACGGGCGCTTCAGGGGCGCGGTCATCCCAGAAGGCTGCGCGGTCAGCGCCGGCCGCCGCCGATGCGGCGGTCGTCGGCCAGTGCGGTCAGGGGGCCGAACTCGCGGGCAAGCTGGTTCCACGTCAGAACCTCGCCACAGCGGGCCGGGAACTCCTTCGGGTTGAACTCGGGCATGGTCCAGGTGCCAGTGCCCCGGTCCCGCAGCCACAGGTCCCCGTCACCGTCGACCACAGTCGGCGGGGCCGGTACGGGCTCGGCCTGATCGATGGGCTCCCAGGTGACCCGGCCCGGGTGGGAAGCGCGGCGCAGCTCGGTGGTGGCCAGCCGCGCGGCCAAGTCACGGGTGGACTCTTCGGCGTCCTTGACCGACGCGAGTCGGAATGCGTCGTCAAGTACGGGCAGGGCTGGATTCTTGCTGCGCTTTGAACTCATACGCTGACTACCTCCGGTGGGGGGCGTCACATCCGTTATGGCACCCCGTAGAGGAACACGGTATCCGAGGCGGGAGCCGGGCCGGCTACGACATCTGTCCAGGTGGAGGCGCTGGCACACCGGGCGGTGGGGCTAGGGTCTGTCGTCAAAGTGATCTTGCGTTGTGGATCATGGTGTCGTGATACGGCGCCATGAACTGTCCGATGCCGAGTGGGAACTCGTGCAACCGCTGCTGCCCCGGCCTGTTTTCGGGCGGCCCCGGCTGGACGACCGGACGGTCCTGAATGGAATCGTGTGGAAGTTCCGCACCGGGGTCGCCTGGCGGGATGTCCCTGAGCGGTACGGGTTGTGGGCCAGCCTCCACACCCGTTTCCGCAGGTGGGCAGCGGACGGGACCTTCGAGCGGATGCTCCGGGCCGCGCAGGCAAAGGCAGACGCGGCAGGCGATATCGAGTGGCTGGTGTCGGTCGACTCCACCGTCGTCCGCGCCCACCAGCACGCTGCCGGAGCCCGAAAAGGAGGCTCCGCAGTCCGGCCCTCGGCCGGTCCCGAGGCGGGCTGACCAGCAAGATCCACCTGGCATGCGACGGCCCGGCCACGTCATTGGCGACAAGGGCTACAGCTCGAAGGCGATCCGGACCTGGCTTCGACGCCGGGGCATCGCCCACACCATCCCGGAGCAGTCCGATCAGGTCCGCAACCGGGCCCGGCGCGGCAGCCGAGGCGGCCGCCCGCCCGTCTTCGACAGGCAGGTCTACAGGCACCGTAACGTCGTGGAACGATGCTTCAACCGCCTCAAGCAGTGGCGCGGTATCGCCACCCGGTACGACAAGACAGCCCAGTCCTACCAAGCAGCCGTCACCCTCGCATCGCTCCTGATGTGGGCATGGCACTTTGACGGCAACTCCTAGGCCTGCGGGGCCGGGGCGTCTCCGGGAGGAGCCGTCCTAGTCCCGCAGGACCTTCACGGCCCGGTCGAAGGCCGAGTCCTTGTTCTGGTCGAACTCCTCCGTGGTGAAGACCGGCTCGGTGAGGTGCGGCGGGATGCCCGCGCCGTCGAAGGTCCTGCCCGACCGGGTCAGCAGCTCCTCGTTCGGCAGCCAGAGCGACATGCCGTTGGGGAGCTTGCGCACCATGACGTCCGAGAAGACGCCCTGCGTGGGCTGCCCGATCCGCACGGTCCGGCCGGGCCGGTCCATGAGGGCCTGGGTGAAGGTCTCTCCCGCGCTGACGGTGGAGCCGCCAGTCAGTACGGCGACCGGCCCGGTGTAGCGGGGGCCCTGGGCGGGCGTGACGTACAGGGGCTGGGGGCGCGTGTGCCGGGTGGGGTCCGCGGGATCGTTGCGAGCTCGCTTGGAGTAGGCGAGGTAGGGCGTGTCGGTCAGCCGCCCGGCAAGGTGGAGCCCCATGGCGTCGGAGCCGCCGCCGTTGATCCGCAGGTCGATGACCAGGCCCTTCAGGTGCCGGGTGCGCTCCTGGCCGAGGATCGTGTCCAGCGCCTTGTCGAGCTCGGCCAGCTCGGCGGCGTAGGAGGCGTCGCCGCCCGCGTAGCCGCCGAAGCCGGAGATCCGCAGGTAGCCCTGCCCGCCGGGGAGGTCGGCGTAGGTGATCCGCCCGGCGGCGAAGTCCTGGAGGTTCCGGGCGTCCTTGAGGTCGCGCTCCACGACGAACTTCTTGACCTTGGCGTCGAGCTTCCCGTCGGGCCGCACGGTGCCTGGGCGGACCTGCGCGAAGGCCCGGTCGGGGTCACCGTCGCCGTCACCGTCGATGTCCCAGACGGCGACGTGGGCGTCGTGGAGCGGCTCGACCATCTTGCCGAAAACGGCGAAGAGTTCGTCCGGGGTCGTCCCTTCGTGGACGGTGGGCCGGTACCGGTCGCGTACGGCGTGCCAGTCGATGCCCTTGGCGGCGAAGAAGGGGTAGTTCTCCTCGAAGGACCGCCAGAAGACGTCGAAGGAGGCGAGCGGTCCCCCGGGGGCGGAACGCGTGCAGGCGTCGGGCAGTTCCGTCATCCGGCGCAGGTTCCGTTCGCCGACGTCGCCGTCCAGCCGTACGGAGGCGCGGTCGCGGGCCCCGCGGGTGCGCACGGTGAGGACGATGCCTCCGGGCGTGGTGTAGGCGCCGGGGCCGGTCCACCGTGCGGTGTCGCCCGCGATGCAGCTGACGGCGGTGGTCTGGTACTCCTGGAGGGTTCCGTTCCGGATGGACAGCACAGTGCCGTAGCCGTCGGTGCGCCAGATTCCGTCGGTGGCCGGCTGGTGGGCGGTGGCGGTCGGCGCGGCTGCGCCGACGAGGGCCAGGGCAACGGCGGTGGCCGTGACGATGCGCACGAATTTGCCTTCTCTGTAGGCGACTTGCTGGGTACCGCCCTACCGTCGCCGACACGGGATCCACCGGGCCATAGGGCTGTCCGGCCGATCGGGGGTGGGGCCAGCCCCCGCTACCCGCGGTACCCGGGACCACACACCTAGGGAGTGTCGTCAAAGTGGCGCCAGCCAGACGAGACTTTGACGACACGACCTAGTACTCCAGTGCGACTTCGTGATCTATCCGGTTGAGGGGCTGGCGGGTCGCCGCCGGTAATGGCTGCGGCGGGCTGTCGCCTGGTGCTGTCTGCGCCAGTTTGACCAGTGCAGCAGCCTGCGCGGGGAGGTGTTCGCCGGGTTCAGCAGGGCGCCGAGCAGGTGGCGGACCTCCGGAACGGTCAGGTCAATCGGGCTGGTGCTGCGGATGGGTCGGTTGGGCTGTGCGGTCCTGACCGGCGTCGCATCGGCGGCGAGTGCGGCGAGGAAGGCCAGTGCGAGCATGGCCAGGGTGATGTGCCGGTGCCAAGCGGTCCAGTGGCGGACCTGGTAGTGGTCCAGGCCGACCTGGCCTTTCGCGGCCTGGAGGCATTCTTCGATGCACCACCTGGTCCCGGCCACTCGGACCAGCTCGGACAGCGGCACTCGCCCGGGGGTCCAGCACGGTAGAAGGCGAGTTCGCCGCTGCTCGGGTTGCGGCGGATCAGCAGATGCCGGTGGCAGTCGGCCCCGATCTCGATCCATGCCCAGTCGTAGTAGCGCGGCCCCTTCGCTCCGGCTCCGGCGCTCTGCCGGTGCCAGGCCGAGGCGGGCAGGCGGTCGGCCACGGCATCCGCGCGGGCGGTGGTCCGCCCCTGATTGATCAGCACCCGTGTGCTGCAGGCGCCGGCCAGGACGTAACCGACCCGGCGGGATTCCAGCAGGGCACGCAGGCCGGGGTCTTGACCGTAGGCCTCGTCTCCGGTCACCCAAGAGGTGCCTATCCCCGCGTCCAGCGCCGCCGCGATCATCTGCCCGGCCAGCGTGGGCCTGGTCGCAAACTCGACCTGGTCGGGAACCCCTGCCCGGGCGCGGCGCTCGGCGTCCTGAGACCACGAGGCGTCGGGCAAGTAGAGCCGACGGTCAATCAACGCCCGTCCTTTGCTGGAGGCGTAGGCGAGGAAAACGCCGACCTGAGTGTTCTCGATCCGGCCCGCGGTGCCGGTGTACTGCCGTTGCACGCCCGTCGAGGCGGTGCCCTTCCTCAGGAAGCCGGTCTCGTCCACGATCAGGACGCCGTCGTCGGCGCCGAGTTGATCGACGACGTAGGCGCGGATGTCGTCGCGGACCGCGTCGGCGTCCCAGCGGGTGGTTCGCAGCAGCCGCTGCATCGGCCCGGGGCGGGCATGGCCGGCATGCTCGGCCAGACGCCAGCAGTTCTTCCGCTCGAGGCCGGACAGCAGGGCGAGCACGAAGGCTCGGGCCGTCGCTCGCGGCTCCACCCGCTTGAACCGGCCCGCAATCCGGGACACGGCCAGGTCGAACATGGCACGCCAACGGGCGGCATTTATGCTGTGGTCCGCGGCCGCAGCATGATCTTCAGGAGTCCACACAACCCCTGATGATCACGCGGTGGCCGCTCCGGATCTACCGGGTGTGACCTGCTGGTTCAGTCAGTGGGATCCGCGCCGGACGAGGCTCGGGATCGACCGCCGATTGCGACATGCGTCAGCGGCCCGACGCCCGGATATTCAGCCCGCGGCTCCGGCCCAGGGACGGTGTCACGGACTCGGCCGACGATTTCTCTCCCGGCCTGCGGCTGCGTGGCGATCGAGTGCAACAGGGGGTTGGGGATGGGCGAGGAGCCACTCATCACGGCGGTGCGGAACGGGGACGAGAACGCGGTCAGAATACTGCTCGAGGACGGGACGAATCCCGACGTCGTCGACGAGCAGGGCACCCCCGCACTCTGCCTGGCCATCTCAGCGTTCAACTCGACGATCGCCAGCTATCTGGTGGAAGGCGGCGCGGATCCGGACCGCCGGCTGCCCGACGGGAGCACCCCACGATTGCGGGCTGTCGACAGCGGTTCCATCGGCCTCGTCTTCGGCCTGCTCGGTGGATCGGCCCTCATCGGCGAGGCCACCCGCGCGGAACTGCTGGCACGCGCCCGGCAGTGGCACGAGACGGGCCCGGTCACCATGCTCCGGGAGCTGACCGGCACCTCGGACGCGGTCGAGCTGGTTCGCGTCCGGGACAAGGAGTGGTCCACCGATTACCATGAGTTCCGGCTCGGCGGAATGACCGTCCGCGACGGCCACACAGGGATCCTCACCGTCCTCGAGAAGCACTTCGGACTGCACCTGGGCTTTGACGAATTGGCGGCACGCGCGTGCGCACTCGAGTACCCGGACTATGAACACGCCGTCTGGTCGGAGATCGTCCACACCCTTGCCCGGAGACAGGACGACGAGACCTGGGAGGCTGCGGCGGTACTGCGGGGCCATCCAGATCCTCTGCACCGCCGCTTCGGTGCGGAGGTCCTGGTCTGCCTCCACATAGAGGCTGACCTGACGAACGTCCCGAGCCCGTTCGAGCAGCGCATGCTCGAGCTCTTCCTCGACTGGGCGAAGCAGGAGCAACACTCGGACGTCCTGGCCGAGATCCTGGCCGGCCTGAGCCACCATGAGGACCCGAGGATCGAGCCACTGGGGCTCTCATACCTCACCCACCCTGCCCCGCAGGTACGCGCCAGGGTGCTCTCGACCCTAAGAATCGTGGACTCGGAGAGGTCGGGGCGGCAGACGTTCACCCCCGAGGGGCTGAACGCCATGCTCGCACTGGCCAGGGACACCGACGCCTCCGTTCGCAAGGGCGCCGGCTACCAGCTTGCGCACAGCCTGAATCCGGAACCCGCCATCGGGGAGACCCTGGCCGGCCTGCTCGACGACGCGGACCAGCAGACCCGGATCTGGGCCATCTACGGACTGGCCGAGCGGGACGATCCGCGCTGCGTTGACGGCGCCGACCGGGTGGGACCCGTCGACGAGTACGAGTCATGGTCCTGGATACTCGACGCGCCCTCACGGTATGAGCAGCGCCAGAGGGAGCGGGAAGCGCCAGCCACGACCGAGTAGCGAATGCTCGCCTCTGTATCCCATCGTGTGCCGGCTGTGGTCATCCGGGCCGGCTCTGCCCTGCCCATCCGGTACACGATGCGGCTGGGCGCCTGGCCCCGACGCTCACAAACAGCGCGGCCCGGGCCTCCGTAAGCACCGTGTTGCTGCCAGGTTCTTTCCTACGACTCGTGAACTGGGCCCAGGTGTCCCGTCTCACCGAAGGTTGGTCAGTCTCACCGAACCCTGACCACTCGGCTGTTTGTCTCATCGAACTTTGACCGCCGCAGGTCAAGGGCAGACCGCCCCGGGCCAGACCGGCGCACCCTGGCCGGCTGACGCGCTGTCGCCTGCGGTCCCCGTCCTCGAGAAGGTACGGCACGCTGAGGCCTTACGAACTCTGCTGCAGGGTCCTACCTTTGCGTCATGAAAACTCAGCGTCCTGGCCCGCTGGCGGAAGTTGTCTTACCCGTGACAGCCGGATGGCGGCTGCTGTTCGTGCCCAGCAGGGCCCGCGAGCTGGCTGTCGGGCTCGGCGGGAGCATCGTGGTCCCGCCGAAGGTCGCAGCCCCACTTCTGCTGGCCGCTCTGGTGCCCGCCGTGATCTGGGGGGACTCGCTTTTCTGGGGCAGTTTCTGGGTCCTACTGGCGCTCACGGTGGTCGCAGTGATCGTGCTCGCCGTGGCCATGACGTACGTCACCGTCTCCCTGACGGTGCGGTGGGTCGAGTTCCGCCCCCTGGGAAATCCGGCCCAGCTCGTGATCGCCCGCTTCCTGCGTTCGTCGACCATGGCGATGGCTGATCTGCAGCGAGTCGTCGTCATCGAGCGACTCAGTCTGGGCCAGCGACAGTCGATCAAGGTGGTGTTGCATACCGGCAGCGAGACGGTGGAGTGCGAACCGGGGACGTTCACACCGCTCTCTCGGGTCGACGCACAGGCGCTGACCGACTGGTTGACCGAGCAACTCGGCCAAGTCCAGGTAGCGGTGGAACGTCAGACGCAGGTCAAACGAGACTTCCTGCGTCCGGACGAGTGGTGGACCCCGTCCCACACCGCCGAGCTGTGGCGGGTACCCACCGACGAGGTCGACGCCATAGCCGCCCAACGCGGCGTCGAAATCTACCAGTACACGCCCCGGGCAGCCGCGATGTACAGCCCTGGCACTTCGGTCACCGCCTACGACCCGGGCCGGGCTTACGAGGTCGCCGAAGAACTCCGCGCGGAACGAGCCGCCGACCAGGCCGCCGACAGCACGGCAGCCCCCGACCCGACCGAGGACGACGCAACGGATTCCCACTGACTCGATCGGTCCGGTCCTGACCTGGCTAGGAGACTGCACTCCATGAGCAGGCGGATGGCATCGCATCGCCTGCGTGGTGACGAAACCCGTTCTCACCTTGACCTGCGGCGGTCAAAGTTCGATGAGACAAACAGCCGAGTGGTCAAGGTTCGGTGAGACTGAGCAACCTTCGGTGAGACGGGACACCAGGGAAACGTAGCCCGCAGCCACGTATGGCCGTGTCTGGTCATCGCGGTGTCAAGGACGTTCCCGAGCAGGGCCTGAGCCGGTCGGTAGTGGCCACCCCGTACGGCGTCGGCGGCGTCCCTCGCCAGCTCCACGAGGTCGAGCAGCTCGGGGTGATCGACAGCATCGAGGCTAGCCAGCACGTCGTCGACAATCTCCGAACGGTGTTCTACGAGGTACTGCTGGCGCTCGGTTCGGCCGGGCAGGGCGAGCAGCCCTTCGATGTGTTCCGTGCGCGGTGCCCAGATCAGGCAGACACCGTCCTCTTCGGAGATGGCAAAGAGCTTCGCCCACTCCGCGGTACGCAGTGCCTGCAGGTTCTCCGGCAGCAGGTCCTTGATGCCGGCGCCGATCTTGCTGAAGGTCTCGAGGAGCCCAGAGGTCAGCAGGAGGCGGTTCCGTTCGCAGCGGCAGTGCCAGCGACGGGCCGAGGACCTTGGCCGCTGCGGCGGCGAAGGCGCGGTTTCGCTCTGCCTGGCTTCGGGTGATGCTGTCCAGGACGCTCTTGGGCAGCTCGAACGGAAACAGCGCGGGCTTCGGCAACGCGGCAATGCCCTTCTGGAAGCTGGCAACCGTCCCGGGCATACTGCCCGAGTCGACCAGCCAGCGGATCGCGTCCTGCGCGCTGGCCAAGCCTCCGACCGCGCCCAGGCTTCGCTCCAGCTGTGGAAGAACACTCACGGAGCCGGCAGCCTCGGCGAACAGGCGTCCCAGGCTTTTCTGGGGCCCCAGTGACACGCTCAACAAGGCGATCTGGGCGCGGAGGTTCGCGAGCGGGTCAAAGTTGCGGAAGACGTCCGCCAGCAGCAAGTTCTTCGCGACACTCTGGACAGGCCGTGGCTCTGCCGCCGTCACGTCCTACCGATCGCGCGTCTCGGCCGGTTCGCTCACCTCATTCATGTGCTCAGGATGACGTGCCGCACCGACACTGGGCTTCCCGTTTTCGCCGCGGACCCCGGATCTTGTGGCAACTGCGATGATCGCCGTGCTGGGCACCCTGCTCGGTGCTCTGACGGCGGGCGCAATGCAGCACCCCATCACGCTCTCCGCCCGCCGTGACCGTGATCGGCAAGCGCTCACCGCCTCCCCTTCGCCGAGGGAAGCCCCCGACGTCACGCGGCCGGCTGCGGGCTCCCGTGAGACAGGCCCGAGCGCCGCAGGGCGCGCAGCATGGCCGGCAGGTCAGCGGGCTCGCCGCTCGAACCGCGGACGAGGGTCTCCAGCAGCTCCGGCGTCAGCTCGTACCGCTCGGCGCGGCGCACCAGCTCCGCGCGGCCCTCCCCGAGGACCGCCCCGCCGTCGAGCTCCCGCAGCAGCTCGTCCTCGTTGACGAAACGACTCAACCCGCAGTCGAGACCGTCGTCATCGAGGTCCGCCGGGTACGGAGCCCGTGCCCAGGATCCGTTCTCGGACCAGTACACGCACCCCAGCTCGTTCCCCGCCATCAGCTCACGGAGCTCGTCGTGGGGGAGCCAGTCCGGAGCCCCGGCCAGCATGTCGACCGGCGGCTCGTGCCACTTGACCCCGCTGGACTCGTCCTCACCGAAGAGCACGAACCGGTCCCCGCCCAGCGGCTTCAGCGTCCACCAGGTGCAGCCGCAGTCGTCGAGGTGCAGCCCACGGTCGTCGATCCAGCAGCCCGTGCGGTGGACCGGCGGCTCCTGCTCCGCCTCGGTCGTCGCCTCCAGCACGGCGACCGCGCTCCACCGGGCCCACAGGACCTCCGGCGCGGGCAGGTCCTGCGGCAGTCCGGGCCGGTGAACTGTCATTCCATCCCCCACGGGTGCGCGATCACGTTTCCGACGCACCCTAACCGTTCCCGGTGGCACCCCTACCGCGGCGCGGTGGCCTCCGCGGGGAACGCGGCGGGCGCTCGCGTCGACCTCTGACGAGACGAGTCACCAGCTCCAACCAGACGGGCATCTGGGCAAATTTCGGGCCTTGCTGAGGATCTTGTGGCGTTGCAGCCGCGCACGAGGGATCGGAGGGGTGCTGCTGGCCGACGGCAGCGACCCGGGCCCGGTCCGCTTCGAAGTGGGCAGCTGCCCGAGCATGCCGTCGTCGACCACCCTTACACCCTCGCAACCCGGGTCAACCTTGGCCACTGGCGAGGGGTGGCGGGGGATGCGGCTGGTGTCGCTGCTCTCTTCGTCGAGCTGCTGGACGATCAGCTGCGTGTGTTGGGCCCGAACCACCCCGACACCCTCACGACCCGGGACAACCTCGACTACTGGCGGGATGGAACCTAAGTAAGGGATCCATCGATCGTGCTCCGAGAACGCTCTCGCGCCTCAGCGGTTGTTGGCCGATGATCACTGAGTGGTCGCCGTCATCGGACCGGTAGCGCCGGGTCGAACGACCAGGCCCTCGCCGCATGGCAGAACTACCGACATTCAGTTGTCGTGCGCAGAGTAGGTGTCATCGCAGCGCAGGGTTCGGTCAGTAACCGGGCTCCACCCGCTGCCTGGGGGGCGAGGAGCCCGAGCCGGATCCGGCCGGCCTTCCTAGGGTCTCGGTGGTTCTCGCCGAAAAAGCAACGCTAAGCCGTGCGGCAGCCTGATCTGAACGACCTATACGACGAGCAGATCCAACAGTGGGCTAGCTTCGTCGTATACGCACGCGTGTAACGGGAGTGGCGGACGAAGTCCGGCCCAGGAGAGGTTGGTAGCGGCCATGAAAATTCCCCGCACGGCCCATTCCGACCAGCCGTGGCGGATCCACGAGTTCACCGGCGACTTTCGGACCGAGGACGTGTGGTCCTTCCGCACCCCCGGTGCCGGCCCGGACGACTTTCCCGTCATACTCGCCGCGATGCAGACAGCCGACGGATTCGCCAAGCAGCCCCGTGCAGTCCGGTTCCTGTTCGCGGCGCGCCGGAAGTTAGGTGCCCTCCTCGGTTGGGACAAGCCCAAGACGAGCCTTGGGAAGCGGGTTCAACCACTGTATGACCGCCTGCCAGACGATCTCCGTGAGACCGTCGACGTCTCCGACACCAGCGGCGCCCCGTTCACCCCCGTGTACCTGCTCCACAACGAGTCCGTCCGCGAACTGGCGAACAAGACCTGCCACGCCGTCATGCACCTGGGGTGGGTGCCGACCGGAGGCGGCGAGTACGAACTGCGAATGGCGATCCTGGTCAAGCCCAACGGCCGGTTCGGACGGGTGTACATGGCTCTCATCGCACCGTTCCGCTACCTGATCGTCTACCCCGCGATCACCCGGCAGTGGGAGCGAGCCTGGCGGGACCGCGAGCTTCCGCCCACCCCGAACGTCGGTCCTCGACCGTAGTCGCTGCGAGCGTCGACACCATTCGTGGCCTCGCAAGGAGAGTCCCGGCCGCCAGCACCCAGCCCCGGCCACCGTCATGCGCATGCTGCGCGAACACGACGAGCAGACAGGCACAGCCCCTCTGGAGCCCATGGCCTGACCTGCGGCTCAGTCCTTAGCGCTGCTCTCTCTGCGAGAACTACTGAGCCCCCTTCCTGTCGCTGTCCGTATCCGGGTCTGTGACAGGGATGTCCGTGCTGACGAAGCAGGAAGTGCCGTGGAGGCAGGCGTTGGTGTCGGCGTTTTGGCTGTCTCGGCTGAGAGCATCCGAGAAGGTCGTCTTGGCGTCCTTCGCCAGCCAGGATCTCTGCGGAAGCTAAGGAAGAGACATGCCTCCTGCCAGCAAAGCGGCTCAGTTCTTCGTCGACCGGGACTACTCCGGCAGCAGCATCACCTTGGATGAGGGCTTCTACAACGTTCACCGCCTGGAGGAGGCGGGCAGCGTCGGCAACGATGCCATCAGCTCTTTGAAGGTCACGGAGGGCTACCGGGTCGCGGTCTACACCGATGCGGACTTCCAGGGAGCCGAGAAGCAGTTCACCGCAGACGCGCCGTGGGTCGGTGCGGACTTCGACGAGAAGATCTCCTCGATCGTGATCACGAAGGTCGGCTCTCCCTTCCCGGCTCCTGCTGTGGGATTCGTTGTTGTGCCCGGTGGCCCTCCGGAGGTTGAACTTGTGCCCGGCGGCGGCTCCGGGTTCCCCGGTGTGCATGTGATGAACAGGGGTTAATGCCGGTCCGGCCGGCAGCATCTACCTCCGGACTCGTGACTGGCGTCAGCAGACCCCTGTCAGTCGAGGCGAGTCAGCCTGGACGGGCGGCCCGGCATGTCACAGTCCCTTGTCTGGCCGCGCATCACGTTGGGTCGGCGACATGGGGTGTGGCAGCTGTTGCCACAGTTTCGTCGTACGCGAGATGCCAATCCCCACTGACACACCTCATGTCGCCGACCGCCGACGCTTCCTGTCGTCTGCCACTGACATCCGTCTGTCGTCCGACAACGATGTCGTGCGCAGAGTAGATGGCGGCGCGGCGCAGGGTTGTGTCAGCGGCTCGTGGCCTTGGTGGCGCCTTGGACCCGGGCCTTGAGGAATCTGAGTACGAACGCGGGTACGGCCGGCGGGCGGGGCAGGGTTGACTTGGGGCATGAGCATCCCCGTCCCACCCCCTGGTGAATACGGCCCGTACCCCAAGGTGGATTCCGAACGCTCCGGCCACGACAGCGAAGATCTGCCCGGCCCCCGGGCGCGGACGGGCACGTTCTCGCTGTCCGCGGGCGCCTTGGCGGTGGCGATGGGCGGATGCCCGTGGCTGTCGGCCGCCGTCTTCCCTGTGTGGCTGCGATACTTTCCGCTCTACCTGATCGTGCCGATGGGAATCTGCGCGCTGGTCTCCGGCGTCGGTGCCCTGCGCGACATGCGCGGCTGGCCGGATCGGGCTCGCGGGCGGGCGCGGGCTGGAATTGCCCTCGGCGGGGTCGCCGTGATCGTGCCGGTCGCTGTCGTCGTGTGGGGTTTCTGGGTGCTCAGCATCTGAGCCCGCGCCGAGCTCGGCGCCGCCCGCGCCGCACAGCTGGCGCCAGGTTCCCGCTCAGGCCGCCTCGCTCGGAGTGATGGGCGCCCACTGCACCGCCGGCGGCGCGGTGTCGCCGTTCACGTGCCCGGGCCGCTCGAAGCGGCCCGTCTCGAATACCAGCCCCGACATTTGCGGCCCATCCAACCCGCCGAGGCCGAGGTCCTCATCCGCGTCTAGGTCGATGGTGAAATCGCCCCGCACGCCGCCGCCCAGCGCCAAGCCCTGGAAGACCTCGATGCCGCCGAGATGGTCATTCCCGGCAGCATCATCGACCGCTCAAAACCCTGCGCATCCCACTGACATCTACTCTGCGCACCACACGACTTTTGTCCACGGACAAAAGTCGAGAACCTTTGACGGAGTGGAAGATTTGGTGTTAGCACACCAGGTATCTTCCATATGTGATCATGGGTCGCTCGGCGGACGAACTGCAGCAAAGGGGGTCGGGTGGGGTATGCGACGCCGATCCGCGCGCCTGAGCAAGTCGAGTACCGGCTCGCCGAGAACTGCGGCTGCGACCAGAGCGCCGACTCACAGGTCGAGTATCGGCTCGCCGCCGCGAGCGATCTGAGGTGGATCGGCAGCGGCCTGGCGGAGTTCGGCTTGGTGGCCGGAGCGGTCGTCGACCCGGACGCTGCCCGTGCGCTGATGGACGGCCGGGACCCGCGCACCAACGAGCAGCTCGTGAGCCGCAAGAAGGTTCTCGACCCGCGCGGCAAGGTCGTCGCCCGCGTCGTCGTCGACGCGATCCGGGAGAGCGCCGCGGCCGACGGGATGACGGCCGCCGAGTACCTCGGCAACGACAGGTTGGCCGCACGCTTCGCCCGTGCCGAGCGCGGGATCCACCGCGACGGCGAAGGACACCTTCTTCCCGTCGCCGACGCAGAACGCCTTGCCGCAGCCGCCGGCCTTTCCGGCGACGCTCTGTACGGCGCGGACGTCATCGCCGAGGCCACCCGGTGGAAGGGCCACCACGTCGACGTCGGCCTGCGCGGCGTGGACGTCACCGGCGAGCTGGTGAAGTCCCTCTCCGTCGCCTTCGGCCTCGCCGATCCGGCCACCGCGGCCGCCATGGAGCAGGACTTCCTCGACTCCGTCAACGAAGCCGTCGTCGACGTCCTGGAGCCCGCAGCCGCGTACGGGATGGCCGGCCACCACGGCGACGGCGAGCGCGCCCAGCGCGTGGAGTCCTCCGGCCTGATCGGCTGGGTCACCCTCCACCGCTCAGCCCGACCGGTCGACGCCTCACCCGGCGACCCGCACCTGCACGCGCACATCAACATCGCGCACCTGGTCCACTGCGAAGACGGGAAATGGCGCGTTCCCGGCGCCGGGGCAGAGGACTTCCACCGCTACGCCCGGCTCGTCAACGAAGTCGCCGAGGCCCGCTTCCGCGCCAGGCTGATCGAGAAGTACGGCGCCCGCTTCGAGCTGTCCGCGAAGGGCGCGTGGGAGCTCGTCGGCGTCGACGACGGCATCCGTAACGCCTTCTCCCGGCGGCACCAGCAGATCGTCACGCTCGTCGGCCGTGACGCCACGCGCGAGCAGCAGAAGAGTGCCGCCCGGCGGACCGCCGAGGCGAAGGAGGACGTCGAGTCCCCCGCGCCGCGGCAGGATTGGCGCACCCGCGCCGCCGCCCACCTCGGAGGTGAGGACGCGGTCGACCGGATGCTCGCCGCAGCCTTGCCCGGCCCGGACGGGTCCGTCCCGCCGCTGTCCGCCGGCGGCGGCCCGCGCATGCCGTCCCCGGCCGAGTTTGCCGCCCGGATCTGGGATCCCGAGTACGGGCTGACGGCGTCGAGGAAGACCGTCAGCCATACCCACGTGCTGGCCGCCGTCGCGGCCGCCGTGCCGTACCTGTTGTCCGTCGAGCAGTTGGTGAGGCTGACCGACGAGGTCCTCGCCGTCGACGGCCACGCCGTACGCCTGCCGGACTCCCACCGGCACCACCACGCCCACCGCCGGCGGTTCACCCACCGCACGGTCGTCGAGGCCGAGCGCATCATCATCGAGTCCGTGACCACCGGCCTGGACGCCGGACTCGCGCAGCTCACCGCCGACGCCGCCGCCATGACGATCTCCGCCACGGAGATGGCCAACTCCTCCGGCGACCGCGTCTTCGAGTTCTCCACCGAGCAGCGCGCCGTCATCACGCGGCTGCTGAGCGACGGTCACGCCGTCGACGCCGTCGAAGGCGTCGCCGGAGCGGGCAAGACCACGATCATGGCGGCCGCGCGCGCCGGCTGGGAAGCCGCCGGACTGCGCGTCGCCGGTACCTCCACCGCCGCCGTCGCCGCCGCGAACCTCGCCGCCGAGGCGGGCATCGACTCGCAGACCATCGCCGCGTGGACGCGGGAGATCGGCGGCGGTGGCGGCCGAGGCCTTGCAGGAGTTGGTGTCCTGGTCATCGACGAGGCCGCCATGGTCGACGACCGCGCCCTGGCCGCCCTCCTCAAGCACGCGCACACCACCGGCACCAAGGTGGTCGCGGTCGGCGACCCGCTGCAGCTGCGCGCAGTCGGAGTGGGCGGCGGCTTCAAGCGGATCCACCAGCTCGTCGACGGCCTGGCGCTCACCGAGAACCGGCGCCAGCGCGACGTCGTCGAGCGCGCGGCCCTGCAGGACTGGCGCGACGGCGGCCGCACGAGCGCCCTCGCCGCGTTCGCAGTTCACGGGCGCGTGCACGCGGACGACACCTCCACCGATGCCCTCACC
The DNA here is from genome assembly GCF_041434015.1 of Streptomyces sp. NBC_00454. Taxonomy (GTDB): domain Bacteria; phylum Actinomycetota; class Actinomycetes; order Streptomycetales; family Streptomycetaceae; genus Streptomyces. The sequence goes on from NZ_CP107908.1 coordinate 35,972, forward strand.
TCCATGCTGGCCCGCTGGAATACCGCCCGGACCCGCTGGGCCGGCGACCCGCACGGCCAGGTCTGCGACCTGCTGTTGCTCGCCGCCCGCCGCACGGACGTCGCCACCCTCAACGCCGGCGCCCGCGCCGTGCTGGTCGCCACCGGGGAACTGGAGGCGGGACGGACCTTCGCCACCCGGGGCGACGGACGGATCGCCTTCGCCACCGGCGACCTGGTCCACATCCGCCGCAACGACTACCGCTCCCGCCGCGACCAGTCCCAGCCCGACGTCCTCAACGGCTTCCGCGGCGTCGTCCTGCAGGTGGCCGACACCGACCGGGACCAGGCCGTGCTGGTCGAGTGGCGCCGACCCCGCCCGGGCGGTGGCCACCACACCCAGCGGGCGTGGATGTCCGCCACCGACGTCGCCGAGGGGCGACTCACACACGGCTACGCGCTGACGATCGCCTCCGCGCAGGGCCTGACCAGCGACACGACGATCGCCTACGGCCTGCACGGCGACTCCCACACCCTCTACCCGGCCATGTCCCGGGCCCGGCTGGAGAGCCACCTGCACCTGCCGCTCGACGACCTCGAGGACGATGTCACCCGCATCCGGCGCGGCGAAGTCCGCAGCGACACCGAGCGCCTGGACCGCGCCGTCGCCGCGTACGGCCGGCTGTTGGAGAACGACGCCGACGACGTCATGGTCACCGACGAACTGGCCCGGGGCGACAACGTCCTGGAACGCCCCGAGGCGACCGCCGCCCGCCACACTGCCCGGCGCGACTCGGCCCAGGCGGCCGCATCCGTACCGTCCCAGATGCAGGCGCACCGGGAGGCCCAGGAGGCCGCCGAACGCTCGCCGGACGCCCCCGCGATGCCCCGGACCACCCGCGACCGGATCCAGGAACTCCTCGAAGCCGGGTACACCTCCCGGACCGAACCGGCACCCGAATCCGAACCGGCCTCCGACCCAGAGCCGGTCGCCCCATGGACCGAGCGGCCCTTCGGCCACATCGCGACCACCCACCTGGAGCCGTACGCCCAGGCCGCCGACAAGGACGCCGCGAACGCAGCGTCCAAGGCCTCCGCCTTCGAGCACCAGGCTGCCGCCCTCGCCGCCGTGCTCGGCACGGAACTGGCCCCCAGCTCCGTCTCGTACGACAAACGCGTCGAGAAGCTCGACCTGGCCGAGGACCTCCTGAACCGCGCCCGCCAGGCCGAGGAGAAGGCCGACGCCATCAGCGAGCAGATCAAGGCGATGTACGAGACGAACCGGGAACAGGACCGCCTGGAGCGCAAGGTACGTACCCGGGCCGCCCTCAGGCGCAGCGCGATCACCTTCCAACGCACCGACCTGCTCAACTCCGCCGACGAACTGGCCCAGCTCATCACCGCCCGCACCGAAGCGATCGGGACCCTGAACGAGCAGAAGACCACCCTGGACTCGGATGCCCGGCAGATGCGGCAACAGGCACGCGAGATCGCAGCCCAGGTGAGCACTCACGCCGTCTACCCGGCCACCGTCGTCAAAACCCTCGCCGACCATCGCGCCGCCCTGCCCGCCCTCAGGGAGCGGCTGGAGAAGACCGACACCGACCGCTACGCATACCTGACCCAGCAAGCCGAAGCCCAGCGCAGCAAGCAGGACAAGGCCACGCAGAAGGCCGACGGACTGCGCGAGGAAGCCGCCACCCGGACCGGCCTCACCGCCGGACAGCAGGCCACCGAGACCAAGGAGCGCACCGCGGCCGCCCAACGAGCCCGCGCGGAACAAGCCCACGCCAACGCGGCAGCCTCCCACCGGGCCCAGCAGTACGAGGACGCGAACCGCGCCCACCACCCGCCAGCCCCGGACCCAAGCCGCGGTCTCGAGCTCTGACCCGGGGCTCGGACCGGTGGCACCCGGAGGCTTCGAGGAGGTCTCGGTCGGGGCCCAGCTGGGGAATGGCCTTGAGTCTCCAGTGACTGGAGACAGCAGAGTAGGGGACATGGACGTTACGACCCTCTACTCGATCGGGGAGCTTTCCCGGCGGACCGGCTTGTCCGTGAGGACCATCCGGTTCTACTCCGATTCGGGGGTGGTAGCGCCGACCACCCGTAGTCCCGCCGGTTATCGGCTCTACGACCTCGACGCACTGCTTCGTCTGGAACTCCTCCGCACACTGCGCGAGCTGGGCATGGACCTGGCCACGATTCAACGGGTGCTGGACCGCGAGCTCTCGGTGGCGGAAGTCGCCGCGGCGCACGCCGACGCCATGGACGTCCAGATCCGGGTGCTGCAACTGCGTCGGAGCGTTCTGCGAGTCGTGGCCAGACGCGGGTCCAGTCCCGAGGAGACCAAGCTCATGCACAGGCTCACGCAGTTGTCCGGCGAGGAACGCCGACGTTTGATCGACGATTTCATAGATGGCACCTTCGGCACAGTGGACGCCGACCCGGCCGCGGTGGCCATGGTTCGCGCTGCCACTCCCGACCTCCCCGACGATGCGTCCAGCGAGCAGGTCGCCGCGTGGGTGGAACTCGCCGAACTGGTCGGCGACGAGGACTTCCGGGCCCGGATGCGCCGGACGGTCAGGTGCCAGGTCACCGGGCGCACGCTTGACATCGAGAGCGATGCCGGCGAGGAACTGATGGAGTTCACCCGTCAGAAGGTCGCGGAAGCCATGGAGTCGGGCATCGAGCCGCTCAGCGACAGGGGCGCAACCATCATCGACGACCTCGTGGACCGCTTCGCCGAGGTGCTCGCGCGCACCCCTGACACGGAATTCCGGCACTGGATGGCCCAGCAGTTCAATGAGGCACACGATCCCCAGGTGGACCGGTACTGGCGGCTGGTGTGGATCGTCAACGGCTGGCAGGTCGTACCGAACCTGATCCCGGTGTACCCCTGGCTCATCCAGGCCCTGCGAAATGACCGTGCCGCATAGTCACCGCAGTGGGCACCGCCCCGGACCAAAGCCGCGGCCTCGGACTCCGACCCGGGGCTGGGACCGGTGGTCCCGGGGGCTTCGCCGCCCAATGCTGTTGCTTTTGATCTGGCTGGGTCGTTGGCCAGATCGTGAAGGGGTGGGGGCCGGGGTACCGGTCGCGTATAGGAATCCTGACCAAGGTGTTCACGCCGGAACTGGTGGACGCGGCTGTTGCCAAGCACGGACGGGGTGAGCTGCGGCGCCGACTGCTTCCGGCCCGCCTGGTCGTGTACTTCGTCCTCGCGTTGTGCCTGTTCGCCCGAGAGTCGTACGAGGAGGTGATAAGCCTGCTGACCAGCGGCATACCCGGCAGCCGGGCCCTGGCCCGGGTCAACCGCTCGTCGCTGTGCCGGGCGCGTATCCGGCTCGGGGAAGAGGTGCTGGAGACGGTGTTCCGGCAGGTGGCCGGCCCGCCGGCGGTCGCGGAGACGCCGGGCGCCTGGTGGCGCGGCCTGCGACTCCTGGCCCTGGACGGCACGCAGTTTGACGTGCCGGACTCGGTGAGCAACGGCGACACCTTCGACGGCCCTTCCACCGGTGGTACACCGTTCGGCTTCCCGCAGGTGCGAGCCGCAGTACTCGCGGAGATCGGCACCCATGCCGTCCTCGACGCTGGCCTCGGCGGCTACCGGGACGGCGAACGCCGCCTGGCCTACCCGCTGGCCAGCTCGACAGGCCCCGGAGACCTTGTCATCGCCGACCGCGGCTTCTGGTCGGTCGAGTTCGTCCACGCCTTCACCGCCTCCGGCGCTCACCTGCTGGTCAGGCTCCAGTCCAATCACCTCGGCACCACCCAGTCGGAGCGCCCGGACGGCTCTCGGCTGTCGCTGATGCGACCTGGGAAGGACGTCCGGCTCCGGGCCGCCCGCGAAGGCCGGGTGCTGCCGAAGGAGACCACCTACCGCGTCATCACCTTCACCAAGGACAACAAGGTCGTGCACCTGGGAACCTCCCTACTGGACACCGAGCACTACCCAGCGGACGAGCTGATCGCCCTCTACCGGCAGCGCTGGGAGATCGAGCTGACCTTCGACGAGATCAAGAACCACCTCGGCCCAGGCGGACCGCTGCGCTCGCGCACTCCTGAAGCCGTGCGGCAGGAGCTGTGGGCCCTGCTTGCGGTCCACCAGGCCGTTCGCCGCTTCGCGCACGCCGCCGCGGCGGTCGGGCCCGGTCGTGGACGCCGACAGGCTCTCCTACCTTCGCTGCGTCCGGATCGCCCGCCGCAGCGTGCCGTCCCAGCACGACACCTCCCGCCGTATTGCAAGCAAAGGCTGGCGAGGTCAGGATTGCGCGGTCCGGAACGTGAGATACCGGCTGACGGCCTCGTGACTGTCTGGGGTGAAGCACCACTCCAGCAGGGCCGACCGCAGCTCCAGCTCGGTCAGCCAGCTGTGCCAGGCGACCTCATCGGGATCGGGGACCACGGCATCTGCATCCGACACCACGACTTCGTGCACGCCGAGCCAGTGAGGGCTCAAGCCGCTGTGGTTGAGGAACGTGAACAGCAGGCGCGGCAGCGCACGAATGCCCAGCTCTTCGGTCAACTCCCTCGCGGCGGCCTGTTCATAGGACTCGCCGACATTAGCGGCGCCACCGACCTCGACCTCATAGAGCCCGGGGAAGCGCGATACCTGCTCCGACCGTCGGTGGACGAGGATCCGTCCACGCTCATCACGACACACCGTCACGGCGACCCGGTGCAGCCAACCCTCCTGGACGGCCCGCCGGCGACTGACCACCACCCCCAGCACACGATCTTGATCGTCGACACGCTCCACCAATTCATCCACGACGCACACCCTGGCAGAGCCCACCGACAACGCCACTTCCCGGCGCCCCGCGGAGGGCGTCCCGAGCACCTGCGACAGAAGGCCGGACGCGGATGACGACATCCATCGTGCTCAGGCTCATCCAAGATCCCCGACGGCTTCACCTACGTAAAGCAACTGCATTGGGCTTCGCCGCCCCCGGGACCCCGCTCCCCCCGGCACTCTCCGGCGCGAAACGGCATCGCCGTGGCTCACGCCCGTACGCGCCGGAGAGCACCGGGGCCTGAGCCTCCCCGCAGGGGTATCAGTCTCGCTGGATAAGCGGGAGCGCAGGAAGTGCGGCCGCCGCAGATGGCGGCGACGGGTCCAAGGGGGGTGGGTTCAGCGCGTGCTGGGCGAGGTATCCGCGCGGGACTTGGCGCGCAAGCGTGGCGGGAGTCCGGCTGCATCCTCACGGCTCGACGTCGGAGGCGAGAGCGGACATGAGGGTGTCGATCCGCAGGCGCAGCGCGGAGGACCAAGCCCCGGCGACGACAACGGACAGCACATCGCTGCCGACGGCTTTCGCCAGCCGGACCTCCAGTGAGTCCGTGACCCCGATCAGGGGGTACGCGTACCAGCCGTCCGGGTCCTCGTCATCGGTTGCTTCGAGGCCGAGTGCCACCGTGTCCCAGTCCGTGTCGTCGAAGTCATAGGCGATGTACCGGGACAGCAACTCCATGAACGGCGCCAGGTTCCGCTGCCATATCCATCCACCGATCTCGTACAGTGCCGGGTCAGCCGCGTCGTCCTTGGGGAAGCCCGTACGGAGGCCCGCGCTCACGGCGTGTTTGTCTTCGACGGTAAGGCGCAAATGTGCCCAGAGGTCGAGCTGTCTGCACGCCGTCTCGGGGTCGTAGGCGGCCTTGGGCAGTTGGGGAATGCGCTTACGGCCGGTCTCGTCCAAGCGGTAGGGCACGGCGAACGCCTCGTTCCACCGCTCGAGCCCGGGAGCGAATCGTTCCTCTGCTGCGAGGGCGTCCATGCCGAGGTACTGGGCTATGTCCTCCCAGGAGCTCCCGCGCTCACGCTCGAAGACCACAGCGTCGACCAGGAGCCGATCCGCAAGCTGAGCCAAGGACACGGCCTCGCTGACACGGCCCCCTGCGGCGGTGTGCACGTCGTAGCGGGTGACCGCCAAGTTCCCGGCTGTCTCGGCCAAGCCGACGGCGCGATCACAAAGTACGAGGCGAGCCAGGGAAGACCGGGAGAACTGCGCGCGGTCGTGGTCATAGGGGGTCGAGTCCGTCACGAAGCGCATCGTTCCATGGCAGGCGCACCGGTAGGCACAGGTTTTCGGCGCGGAGACCCACATCGGTGCCGTACGGGGCGGACACGGACTGGACGGTACCGAAGCCTGCGGACGGAGCCACTGGTGAGCCCCGACGACGGGGTCGCCACGTGGCCCGATCCGGGCTCTACGAGGTGGCAAGACCAGGTGGCAATGCAGGGTGGCAAGATGACGCGGTGTCCGACTCTCTGCACGAACCGTGGCTGCGCGGCATCGCCTTCAACCCGGCGGCGCCCTCCGACGTACTGATACGCCTGCTGGATCGAGCGGACGGTGAGAACGGGCGGCTGATGTGCGCGGGCCGCGACCTGCCCGACGCCGTCATCGACACAGCCCTGCGCCACCCGGCCTGGGGCATCCGCCGCGCGCTCGCCGGCAACCAGCACGTCGATCCCGCACGGCTCGCCCCCTTGGCAACGGACCCGTCGGGGCTCGTCCGCGCCGGGCTCGCCGGCGGCCCCCGCGGCCCCCTCGCCCGCCGCCGACGGGTCCGACCGCTGCCGGACGACATCCTCGTCACTTTCCTGACCGCTCAGGACGGGGGCGAGGACGGCGTCCTCACCGCGGGCGAGATCTTCCAGGAGCTCACTGCCTCACGGCAGATCCCTCTGTCCTTCTACCGCTCCATGGCCGGACACGAGCATCCCGAGCTCCGCATACAGGCCACCTGGAGGTGGCAGTCGCTCACCCCTGCACAGCAGGAGGCACTGCTCGACGACCCCGACCCCGCCGTACGGGAAGCGGCGCAGGGAAAGACCTGGGAGCTGGACCCGGAAGCGGTGGAGGCCAAGCTGCCGTCCTTCGGCTCGCACGGCAAGCCGTTCGTGCTCGGCACGTGCGCCCTGTCCTCCGCGCTCGTCGAGCAGTGCTTCGCGGACGATACGGTGCACCCTCTGGCCTGGAACCGCCACACGCCGGCCGACGTCGTCGCCCGGCTCGCCCGACACCCCGAGGCAAAGATCCGCGAGATGGTCGCCGCCCGACCCGACCTGGGACCGGACCTGGTAACGGAGCTGAGCGACGACCCGGACCAGGACGTACGGATGCGCGCACGCCTCCACCCCTTCCCCCGTACCTGGGCCGAGTGCGGGGCGATCCACCGCGTCGTCGGGCACGGTCCGGACTGCACCTGCCGGATCACCGAGCACGACCCCGAGCCGTCCCCCGAGTGGTTCGCCGCCTGCGCCGCGTCCGAGGAACCAGTACTGCGCAGGGTCGCGGCGAGCTGGCCCGGCCTGCCCGCGGAACTCGCCGGGACACTCGCGCAGGACGACGACGAGGAGGTACGGATCCTGCTGGCCTGCCACCACCCGCTGGCTCCGCCACACCTCCTCCTGGACGTCTTCGTCACCCGCCCGGCCCACCGTCCGCACCTGCTGACCCTGCCCGCGTTCCCCCGTACCGGCCTGACCCACCTCATCGGCCACCCGGATCCCGAGGTGCGCGCCCTGGCCGCAGACGATCCCACCCTGGCCGAACCCCCGGTGGGCGACCCCGACGAGTCGGTCTGCCAGGCTGCCGCCGCGAATCCGGGCCTGACACCGGAGGCCCTGGAGTCTCTCCTCACCGACCCCCGCACCGCAGAAGGCGCCGCGGCCAACCCCTCCCTCCCAGTCCCACGCATGCACGCGCTCCTGGACCGCTGCCTGAACGCCGCCGCCACCACCCCGCCGACGGAGGCCGGACGCCGAGAGACCACGCCCACGTAGCGACCACAAGTAGGACAACCCTGCCGACAGCCAGCTGACGCTGAATCCTGTGATGCTGCGCGGCTGAACTCGATGGTCACCTGGTGCGAGGTTCTGGGTTACTGGAAAGCGTCCGCCACCCGCCCTTCGGCCAGGAGTAGATGTGGACAGATTCATATACACCGAAATCGAACGGCACGACTAGGGCAGTATGGAATGCGGCTGTGAGCAAGGTGCCGAACATCTGTCCAATCTGCTGCAGTCGGTGGCAGATGGCCGTCGCGGGATGGTTGAATGCCTGACGCTGTCGGGAATCTTGGAAATGGCGTGGCCGCGAGGTGGCCAGACGACGCCGGCCGCATAGGTGTTTCCTCACGTCAGCGGCTCGATGGTGCTCCGTGCAGAGGGTCTGGCGACCGTGCCCGTGGTCTGTGACCGTTCTGCGAACGGATCGTTCGTGGTGATTGTGTCCAGTGCGGTAGGTGTGGCTGGCGGGATCGTGCGGTTCACTCGTTCGTAGCTGCTCCCGCGGGAACCAACCCTTGCGCAGGGGCTCCCGGTGGGACGGTGATGCCTCCTGGCCCTGGGAGGACTCTGATGTGTGTGCACCCCCGTTCCGGTTTGGTGATCCCTGAGCTGACTTTGCGGGTGGCCCGCGCCAGTAACCCCCGTGGAACCACCGCGATGGCGATCCGCGACCATCTCGAAGGGCTCTGGAGCGACGAGGACTTCGAGTAGTGGTATCCGCAGGACGGCCGGCCCGGCCTGTCGCCTGCCCAGCTGGCCACGGTGTCGGTGCTGCAGTTTCTTCTGGAGCTGTCCCCATGGCGACTGACCGAAAGATCCAATCGATGCAATGATCTTGGTGGTGAACACCTCGACCAAGATTCCTGGCCAGGCAGCAGCTACGCGAGTTCCAGCGGATGGATTTCCGCGTTCCACTCGGGCAGCCAGTCTGTCCCGATCTCGCCGGCGAGAGCCTGGTGGAACCAGTCGCTGAACCCCAGGGTGGTGTCGTGCCAGTCTGCCCACGCTCGGCGGAAGGCGGACACAGTCCAGGAGCCGTCGTCGTGCGGCACGAGGAAGAGCTGGTCACCTTCGATCGTGTTCCCCCAGACCAGGGCCCCGCCAGAGGTCGGGAGCACAAGGTGCGGGACAGTGCGCGACTCCTCCAGGAGTCGTCCCATCCCGTTGGCGTACTCCTTCAGCGTGCGAGCTCCGCAGAAGTAGATGTACTCCGAGATCGACGTGTCCCCATACGCGCCAGCCACCTCCACGAAGTCCGCGGGGAACTCGACCGACCAGTTCCGCGCGATCGCCTCGATCAGCTCTCCTTCGCCGCTCCGCACCGGCGCCCCCAGGAGCCGTGCGAACTCGCCAACTGCCTTCATGCCCAGCCCCCGTCTCACACTAGTACCACGGACATGATCCCTGACCTCTACGGAACAACGTCAGGCGCCCCCAATCACCACTGATGAATGCCCGCCCAACGGGCCCGGACCAGAAACACGCACCAAGATTCCCGACAGCGTCAGGCAGTGACACCACCCGCCAGGGCAAGCGGTCCGGGATTCCTCGCTCTTCTGGTGTGGCCTTGCTGACGGTCGGTCGCCGCCCTTCATGGCACGTTGTGGTGCGGCCCTTTGGGGGTGCCGGGTATCGCATACAGGGCCACTCGGATGTATTTCACCCCTTTGGTTAAGAAGGGTCGCTATGGTCCGGACATCGGTCTCTCGATGACGAGGACGCACTGCCTATGCGACGCGTTTCGGCCTTCGCCGCCACAGCCCTGCTCTTCTCGTGCCTGAGTGGGACCGCCCACGCGGAACCGTCACCTCCTGAGCTCCGTGCAGCCAAGTTCATCTGCCGAGTCAACGAGTACCCTCCGACCTTGGATGCCGAGGGGCGGATCTACGGCTATGCGGATCACACGTGCGACTCACGCCCCGACTGGGCCCCGAAGTGGCTGGAGATCCGCCTCCTGAGCCGGGCTTGTGAGCGATGTGCGGACCGTGAGGTGACCGTCTGGCGCCGAAGCGACCGCAAGGAGGACAACTGGAGGGTCTCCCGGACCTCGTTCGCCACGCCGTGCAAGAGGAGTTCCGCTGCCCGGTGGTACGTGACGGAGGCAAGGGCCTACGTCCAGAACGGCGTCTTCCACGGTGGCGGCAAGTCATCTCCGGCGAAACTGGGGTGCTCGAATTGACGACGCCCACGTGTGAGGGGCTGAGCTGGCTCCGGCCGCCGTCCGCCGGAGCGGACGGTGCTGTCTGGTTGTTCGCCGAGCGGACGCCCTCAGGAACGGAGCTTCTCGTCGGATCCGTGGTGGCCGCCGTTCCCGACCGGTCCCCGGACCCCGTCTGCTTCGTACCGGGACCGGGAACGGCTCCGATCGCGGCCGACGAGCTGACCCTCCTCGGCCCGCCCCGGGCCCGGCTGTCCCAACTGGTCCTCCCGGACATCCCGGGCAGCGCGGCCCGCATCCTGCTCCCCGACCGGGACGAGCAGTACGCGCTCAACGGCCTCACCGAACCCGGCATCGAACCGGACACCTTCCTGCGGCTCCTGCTCCCGGGTGCCGTCGTGCACGAGGACGCCGAGTGGATCGTTCGGCACGGCGGGGTCGTGTCCTCACCCCAGGGCTGCCACGTCACCGCCCACGCCATGCGCCGACCGGGTGCACCCGACTTCTCCGACCCCTGGCCGCAGCAGCCCCTGAAACTTCTCTTCGAGCACGCTCCTGAGGGGGGCGACCCCGAGGAGATTTCCGGCGGAGGGGGCGGCGCACCCCCGCACTTCGACGAGTACCGTGCCGTCACCGCCACCACGGACCGTCGGCCGAACGCCGTCGTCATCGTCCTGGACGATCCGACCCGTGAGGGTCCCCCGATCCGACTGAGGCTCCCGCTCCCGGCGTGACGGGCTTGAGGCGACCTTGCAGGCGCGATCGCTGTTGCGTGAGGCGGTGCGGTGGCGAGATGCCGGACTTCAGAGGCTGGGCGCCTGGTCAGACGGCGGCGTTCCGCCCTCGAAGGATCAGTGGGTGCCCGTCAGTTGGCGATGCGTGCCGCCCGTTCGCGGAGCTCCTGGGCCTCTGGGACCCCGTTGTACCGCCGGAGGCGGACTCGCATGTCCTGGAGGGCCGCCTGGACCTTCACGGAGCGGATGCCGTCGGCGCAGTCGAGGAACTCGCGCCAGGTGGCGTGAACCTCACCGCCCACTACCGCACCTGCCACGCCCTGACCCCCGGCATGATCGAACGCCGCTGGGGCCGGATCGTGAACATCGGCAGCGTCAACGCCCGCGCCGGCCGCACCAACCTCGTCGCCTACAGCGCCGCCAAGGCCGGCCTCCTGTGTCGGCGGCCAGTGGAAGATCCCCGCGTACGGTCAGCTCGATTCCCCAGCCGACTGTCACAGTCAGTAGTCTCGGCCTTGGCGAGTCTTTGCCGTCGCCATCGACACCATGCTTCGTGTGAGTCCGCCGAGCGGTCATCGCAGTGAAACCCCCCTCGCGCTCGGCGCCTTCTCAAGGGGACACTGCGGCCATGGAATTCCTCTGCTATCACCGCGACCGCACCGGCTCCCTGCCGCTCCGCAAGGAGTTGCTCGAAGAGCATTGGGCCTACATGGACGGGTACGCGGAGGAGATGATCGCCCGGGGGCCGATATTCGCCGACGACGGCGACACACTCACCGGAAGCGTGCACATCGTCGACCTGCCCCATCCCGCCGCTGCCCGCGCGTTCGCCTTCGATGAGCCGAACTACCAGGCCGGCGCCTACCGGGACGTGCTGTTGCGACGGTGGCGCAACACATTGGGGCGCACCATGTGGGACTTCCCCGGTGGCCGGACCGGAGGCAACCGGTACATGGTGCTCGGCCTCGGCACAGGGCAGGCTGCCGACCTCGCGCTGCCACCCGAGCGGAACGACCTGATCGCCTACGGACCGCTGCTGTCCGACGATGGCGCCATCTGGCTGGGCACGGCGGCGTTGGTCCGGGCGCCGGACCCTGCCGCCGCACGCGCCATCCTCACCCAGGACCTGTACGCCGACATCGAGGTGCACAACTGGCAGTTCGGTGGGCGGCCGTCATGAACGAAGCGCCCACCGACGCCATCGCCGTCACGTCACGCTCGGTAGACGTAGTGGCCGCCAGCGGGGAAGTGAAGTGGCCACACCGGGGAGCTGAAGTGGCCGCGGGCGGGGAAATCTAACTGGCCGCTGTCACTCCTGGGCCTGCCCCGTTCCCTGGCCCACGAGCTGGGCCCGCACGGGATCTGCGTGAACACGGTCCTGCCCGGCGCCATCCAGGTCGACGCCGAGACCGTCATACCCACCCAGTACCGGGCCCGCCCGGAAGACCAGATCAATCGCCAGTGCGTCCCGCGACGCGGACGCCCCGAAGACGTCGCGGCCCTGGTCGCGTTCCTCGTCGGCCCGTCTGCGTCGTTCATCACTGGGCAATCCGTCCACGTCGACGGTGGCTGGCTGCTGCACTAAGACGTCAACATGCAAGGAGAGAAAGCCGAATGATCGAACGAGTCCGAGCCGTCCTCGTCACCGCGGACGACACGATGCTGGTCATCCGACGCACCAAGCCGGATGTCCCCGAGTACTGGGTGCTCCCCGGCGGCGGGGTCGAAGAGAGCGACGAGTCCCGGGAGGCGGCCCTCCACCGGGAGATCCACGAGGAGATCGCAGGGAAGGCCGACATCGTCCGCCTCCTCCACACCACGGAATCCGACAAGGAGCGCCAGCTCTTCTACCTCGCCCGCATCGCGACCTGGTCCTTCGAGGACCGCACCGGCCCCGAGTTCAGCGCCGAGGGACGTGGCGAATACGCGCTTGAAGAGATCCCCCTGACCCTGGAAGGACTCGACAGCATCGACCTCAAGCCCGAGGAGATCGCCCACGTCCTGCGGGGCGCCATCGGCGCCGGTGGACTCGGGGACGAGGCGGCACTCTGAATCTTTCGAGCACCTCCGCAAGCCACCGGGGCCGGCTCTGAGACGAGTCGGTCCCGGCGGTGTTCACAAGGAATGCCAGCGCACCGGATCCGAAGCCTTCGACGGCAGGTGGCAGAGGCAAACCCCCAGCTGCTCAGGTCGGTGGTAGCGGCTATTGGACGAGGCGGAGCACTGGCCTCTGGTCCTGCCTGCCCAGTAGATCCTGAACCCGCGGCCGTCCAGTCCTTCGAGAGGGTGTACGAGTTCCACGCGGAGCATCGTGCCCGTGCCAGTCGCCTCCGAAATCAGCGGCCGTGCGGCCGCCGACCGGGAGCGGAAACCGGTCGACCACCACGAGGGACGTCCGGAGGCGGGGCGAGGAGGCCTTCTCAGACGTCGTGGTCTTGGTCGCCGTCCTGGTCGCTGTCGCGTTCGTGGTCGTGCAGGCGCTGGTCGAGGTCGTCCGCCCAGCGCCGGGCCCAGACGCGCAGCTCGGCCGTCTCGTCCTCGGTGAGGCCGTAGGCGGCGAACTCGTCGTCGTCCGCCCAGTCCGCCCCGGCCAGGCGGTCGCGGAGGTCCTGGAGGCGGAACTCGTCACGCCCGTGCCGCTCGCCGAGGCGCTCGAGCTCGCCGGCGGTGCGGTGGCGGGAGGCGGCGTGGACGTCGATGAAGTCGCGGACCGCGCCCCGGTCGGCCAGCGCGCGGACCTTCGTACCGATGACGGAGTCGAAAGCGAGGACCGGCCCGTACTCGGTGAGGGCCGGCGGGGTCCAGAAGTGCTCCTTGAGGACGTCGACCTCACACTCCTCGCCGCTGTCCGGGTCCACGACCATCAGCCGGGCGGACAAGGGGTCCACGGAGATCACGCGCACCTGCCAGCCCCGCGCCGCCAGACCCTGCTCGAGACCGGTGACGATCTCGCCCATCGGGGCGGGGTTCTCGGTGGCCACGTCGAGGTCCTGGCTCAGACGCTCGACGAGGCCGTGGGCCTGGACGGCGTACCCGCCGGTGATCACGAGGGGGTACGGCGCGCCGATGTCGATCACGGCGGCGAGGAGCCGGCGGTGCAGGTCGGTGAGGTTCACGCGGCGGCGGACCCCGACGCCCGGAGGAGCTCGGGGAACGCGTCCTCCCAGACCTCCCGCAGGTGCCTGCTGACCAGAGTGCGCAGGACGGGCCACTGCGCGAGGAGGAGGTCGTGGTTCAGGAGGATTACGAGGTCTTCGTGCTGCCCCTCGGCCAGGACGGTGCGGTAGAGACCCATGCGCAGGCGCGGGCGGTCCAGGTCGTAGGAACGCAGTCCGGACCAGGCCACGTGCAGCGGCAGCTCGACCACGCCGTGCCGGGGACCCGCGAGCTCCTTCAGGGAGGCGGGCAGCCGACCCGCGTACCGGGCGTGGAACACCTCGGCCGCCGAGGGCGCCGCGCTGCTGGAGGAGAGCATGACCATGAACCCGATTATCCCGCGTCCCGCCCGTCCCCGGTACCGCAGACGCGCGTACCGCCCCGCTGACTGCATCCGGTATCCCGTTTGGGGCCTACGCGGGCTACGACTGCCGCCGACATCTGCGTACGGCCTCGGCCGTCTGCGGACCGGGCGCTCTCGGCTGGACCGGGCGGCGGTGCGGTGGGCGGGCTGCGATACGGCTGGGCGAGGGATGCCCGCCGTCCCTACCGGCAGTCGTAGCCTTCAGGCCTGATGGATTTCTTGTTCCATGCGTGAGATTTGCCGGATATGCCGGTTTCGGTGAAAGTGCTTCAGAACCTGCTGCTGCCGACCTAAAGTGGCAGGTCAGTAAGTCTGCTCCCCGCGCACGCGGGGATGACCCCTCGGGGCCGTCGTCGGTGTTGCGGTACGGACCCTGCTCCCCGCGCGTGCGGGGATGACCCGAAGGCCGACCGGACGTTCCGGTTCGGCTGGAGCTGCTCGCCGGGATCCGCCCCAGGGAGCCCTGGTCGTGGACCGCCCGAGTCACCCTCCTCGGCCCAGACGTTGAGCCAGAACCCTGAGAAGTGAACGAATCCTGGCGCCGGCGGGTCATTGGTCAGGTACGAGCCCACCGTTGCTCCGAGAAGTCCCGAAGAGCAGCGGAACCTGGTCGAGGACGCTGCGGGGGCAGACCCGTCACGGGGTGTCGCCGAGGGCACCGGGGCCGTCAGCCCACGACACCAGTCCGGCCGCGAGCAGCAGGTCCAGGCACCTGCTGGTGATCGTGCGGGCGGCGTCCTCACCCATCACTCCGTGCACCGTTCGGCGGTACCGTTCGGCGAGCGAGGTCGGCGTCACCCCCTCGCACAGGGCGTAGACGGTCCAGGTGTGTGCGTCGAGCCAGTGGAAGCGCGCCTGGTCCGGCAGCAGTACGAGGAGCTGTTGTTGGTCGGGCAGCTCCCGAACCAGCACGGGTTCGTTGCGTACGAGGACACCGTCGGCGGACGGCGGCTCGGCGGACGGGTTCGCGGTGGCCGGGTTAGCGGTGGCCGGTGGGGGGACCGGGACCAGGGAGCGCACCCCGGGCTCGCAGTGCTCGATGCCGTCGAGCAGCCAGTGGACGAAACGTCGGCCTTCCGGGGTCACCTGGCCGTGGCCGGCGCTCAGAGCCTGCTCCGCAAGGTAGGTCAGGCGCTCCAGCACGGTGCGGTGCGTGCCCAGGGCGGCGGCCGGGCTCCCCGGGGTCGGCTCGTCGATGACCTCGTCGGCAGGCGGGGGGCCGTACCGCGCGATGAGCTCAGGAGCTGCCGCGCGGGCTGCGGACTGGAAGACCGTCAGGTGCGCGTAGAAGTGCAGCGCCACCAGCACCCTGATGAAGCTCCAGGAGGATTGCCGCCAGGGGATCGGCACTTGGGCCGTACCGTCCTCCACCAGCGAGCAGGAGCGCAGCACGTCGAACAGTTTCAGGTGCGCGGCCTCGTGCAACAACGTCTCGGCCGTAGTCCAGGGGTCGGCGAGCCGGCCGGGGGACATCAGAATCGCGGATGGCAGCGGGTCGCCGCCCGACAGCGACTGCAGCGGGCCGTCGGCGGATTCTCCGTCGCTGAACCCGATCAGCGAGACGTGCCTCAGTACGCTCGGACCGATCTGCGGGAGGAGGGATGTGAGCAGGTCGGCGCCCTGCCTCAGCGCCTCGACCATCTCTGGGGTCGCGTCGTAGGGCTCGGTCTGGCTGTCCGGCTCAAAGCTGTTGCGGCACAGCTCACGGAGCCGTTCGGCCATGGCCTGCTGGGAGACCGGCGCCCGGAGTCCGGTCCATACCCAGGCCGCCCCGTTCCCGGGCCAGGGACGGGCCGGGGTCCGCATGAGGCTCTCGCAGGGGCCCGTGCCGTCGGCGGGCAGCTGCCATGCGTCGTCCGCGAGGTAGCCACCGAGGGCGCTCGCAGTGAACGCCCCGTTCTCCAGACAGGCCGTGTCGTCCTCGAAGGCGTTGCGCAGCACGGGGTCGACCAGGACGGGAAGCAGCTGGTCGTCCCCCGCCAGCGCGAGCGCGTGCAGGACAGGGGCGTGCCGGGAGTCGCGGGCACCCAAGAGCGACAGCCCCAGGCGGTACCTTGCGAGATTCCTGGCTTCGATGGCGGCGGAGTCTGCGAAGAGACCGTCCCGCGTGAGTATGTCCTCCGCCGTGCGGGGGGAGACCGTAGCCACGGTGATGCCTTTCTGTTTCATTCCTGGGGCGCTGTCGTGCGCCGTCGACCGAGGCGGGGCAGGGCGGTGGAGCGCGGTGTGCGCCTTTGTGGCAGGCACTCCACCGCCGTGCCCCGCTCAGGCGGGTGGGGTCAGACCCTCGGTCAGGCCGCCTTGGTGAGCTGCATCGGCGCGGACGAGTCGGCGGGCGCGTACGCCAGCTGCGCCGCGTACGCCGGGACCCAGGCGCGCTCGGCCGCGGAATCGGTCATGACCCGCGGTGCCTCGTTCTCGTCGAGGACCGGGACGGGGAACTGCGGCAGCCGGATGGCCTGTGCTGACATGGGGTACTCCTTCTCCGCGGTGCTTTCTCCGCGGGCTTTCTCCGCATTGCTTCATGCGTTCCGGAGCGGTTCTCCGGAGTCGGTGGGGCGGGCGCTACCGGTCATCCGGTGGCCTGCAGATGGAAGAAGTTCGGGCATAGGGGTGGGCTTGGCGAGGCCATCGGTTCCACGGGACACGGGGCGTCGGCACGTCCGGAGGGGTGCGGGACGAGCAGGTGCGCACCTCAACTCCGACCCTTCACCCTTCAGGCACCCCGTCCACAACGGTCGGGCCGGGGATCTCGGGGTGCCAGATCGGCCTGGGCGTCGTACCGGCGCCCGTGGGATACGGGCACCGGTGACGCTCCCCCGCGATGCAAGCGATACGAAACGGATCGTTGCGTCATTAGTGTGTGATCGGAAGTGTGGGTTGTCAATACGATACGTAGCGTTGCGCTTGGATGTAGCCGACAGAGCCCTCATGGCCCCCGACCGGAGGCTGGAGGCCAGGTTGAAGGCCAGGTTGAAGGCCAGCTTGGAGGCCTGGCAGGGCGCGGAGGGTGCAACAGCAGAGGAACGTCAGACGCAACGGAACGTAGCGTTCCGTAACGGTAGGATTGGTGTTCATGTCCGCACAACGCAACGAGCAAGCAAGACAGGCGATCATCGCTGCCGCCTTCCGGCTCTGCGCCTCCACCGGATTCGCCTCCACCACCATCGAGGCGATCGCCTCGGAGGCCGGGGTCGGCAAGACGACGATCTACCGCTGGTGGCCGTCGAAGGCCGCGATCCTGATCGAAGGCGTGGAAAGCGCCCGGGACTCGGCCGCCGACTTCCCGGACACCGGCGACATCGCGGCAGACCTGCTCACCCAGACCACCAACGTCTTGGCGCTCTTCGCGACCGACTTCGGCCCGGTCTGGCGGGGGTTGATCGCCTCCGCCCAATCCGACGACGTCGCCGCCGAAGGCGTCCCGCGCATTCTGCGGAGCTCCATCGACCAGTGCGTCGCACGCCTGGCGAAGGCCCAGGACTCCGGGCAGCTCCGCGCGGACCTGGACCTCGAACTGGCCGTCGAGCTCATCTACGGCCCGATCTACCACACCTGGCTCCTGCGGACCCGCCCCGTCCCGCCGGACTTCATGCACACCGTACTGACCACCCTCATGCCCGCCTTCGCCCCGCCATCGAGCGGAGCCTGACCCGCAAACGTACGAAGGCGGCCGGAGAGGCCTTCCTCAGCGACGCGGCAGCCGCCACCGGCCTGAGGGGTGCTCGCCCTGCGCTACGCGAACCCGATCGGCGCCGACCCCCACCTGCCCAGCGGACTCCGGCTCGACAGGCCCACCCACCAGCTGGGTCGGCTGATCCCCGCAGCCGAGGACAGGGTGCCCTTCACTCTCACGGGTACCGACTGGCCGACCCGCGACGGCTCCGGCATCCGCGACTACGTCCACGTGTGGGACCTGGCCCTCGCCCACGTGGCCGCCCTGCAGCGCTTCGACACCCTCAACGGGAACACCCCGTTCCAGGCCGTGAACATCTCCAGCGGTACCGCAACCACCGGCCGCGAACTCGCCCAGGCCTTCCAGCAAGCCGCGGGCCACACCGTCGCACTGCTCGAGGCCACCGCGCGGCCCGGCGACGTAGCGGGATTCAGCGCTGACAACTCCCGCGCCGTCGGCCTCCTGGGCTGGACTCCGGAGCTCTCCCCCACCGACGCGATCCGCGACGCCATGCGCTGGCGGCCCGTACGCAACCGCGTCTTGGGCTGGACCGTCATGGAACCCGAGCCACCCTCGCAGGCGTTATAAGACACGTCGGGAGGGCCTGACGAACTGACCCAACGAACCGAACCGAGCACGACTGGCTACGTAGGTGTAACGCGAGAACGGTTGGTGCCGAGTTCGGGCAACAGATGTTGATCAAGCGGGTCCAGAATGTTGTCGAGTTCTGAGAACAGCTCGCCGAGAAACGGCGTTGTCAGTGGGTTCTGCCACTCTGTGCGTCGTGGAGGAACTGGTGGAGCGCGTCGACTGTCAAGATCGTGTCCTAGGGGTAGTCACCCGTCGGCAGGCCATCCGGGAGGGCTGGCTGCATCGAATCGCCTCGACGGTGTGTCGTGATGAGCGTGGTCGGATCCTCGTCCATCGGCGGTCGGAGCAGCTGTCGCGCTTCCCCGGGCTCTATGAGGTCATGGTCGGTGGCGCCGTGGGTGTCGGCGAATCCTATGAACAGGCTGCCGGGCGGGAGCTGGCCGAAGAGCTGGGCATCCGTGGCCTGCCGCGCTTGCTGTTCACGTTCATCAACCGCAGCGGCCTAAGCCCTCACTGGCTCGGCGTGCATGAAGCCGTGGTGCCGGACGCTGTGACCCGCGATCCCGATGAGGTCGCCTGGCATGGCTGGCTGACCGAGTCCGAGCTTCACTCGGCCCTGTTGGAGTGGCGCTTCACTCCCGACAGCCACGAGGCCTTCAGCCGGTATCTCGTGTTCCGGACCGCGCAGTCCTGACCGCACGCAGCGACAGGCCGGCCTTGGCGTCGCGGCGGATCGTCGCGTACAGATCGACCTTGGACTTCGGCAGCACCCGGGCCCCCTCGTCGTGCAGAGCACAACCAATGGTCCCGAAGCAAGAACCCAGGTGTTTCCAGAACTCGGCGACATCACTTTCCCGTGGATCCGGGCGTTCTCGCTGCTGAGCGACAGACGTTCCTGGAACTCACCTACATAGCCAGCACGACAGACAACAGCTCCACCGAACGGATGAGGAACCACCTTGAAGGCCTTGAAGGTACTGATCGCGGGCGGCGCCGGCTTCATCGGATCGACCATCGCCTCGGCATGCGTCGACAACGGCATCACCCCCGTCATCCTCGACAACCTCGCCACCGGCCGCCGCGAATTCACCGAGGGCCGGACCTTCTACGAGGGCGACATCTGCGACGGCGCCCTGATCGACCGCATCTTCGCCGACCACCCGGACATCACCACTGCCGTCGACTGCGCCGCCCTCATCGTCGTCCCGGACTCGGTCGCCAACCCCCTCGGCTACTACCGCGAAAACGTCTCCAAGGGCATCCAGTTCCTCGAGCACCTCGTCCGCAACAACTGCCGCAACCTCCTCTTCAGCAGCTCCGCCTCCCTCTACCGGGCCGACCCCGAGGACTTCTCCGTAGACGAGAACTCCCCCGTCGAAACCCTCAGCCCCTACGCCCGCACCAAAGCCGTCTTCGAGACGGTCCTGGCCGACGTAGCCGCCGCCGGAACCCTCAACGTCATCTCCCTGCGCTACTTCAACCCCATCGGCGCCGACCCCCAACTGCGCACCGGCCTCCAGATCCGCACCCCCACCCATGCCCTGGGCAAAATGATCGACGTCCACCACGCTGGCGAGGCCTTCCCCCTGACAGGCACCGACTACCCCACCCGCGACGGCTCCGGCCTCCGCGACTACGTCCACGTCTGGGACCTGGCCGCCGCCCACATCAAGGCCGTGGAGCACTTCGCCACCATCACCCACGAGGCCCCGTACCGCGTCATCAACCTCGGCACCGGCCGCGGCACCACAGTCCGCGAACTCGTCACCGCCTTCGAAACCGTCACCGCCACCCCCCTGCCCACCACCGAGACCCCCCGCCGCCCCGGCGACTCCGCAGGCGCCTACGCCCGCGTCGACCTCGCCCAGGACCTCCTCGGATGGAAGGCGGAACACTCCATCGAGGACGGCATCCGCGACTCCCTGCGCTGGTACGCGAAGCGCGACACGGCCCTCGGTGTCGCGGACTGACCGGGGCGGCCCGCACCGCTGGCCCGTTTCCCTCGGAATGCCAAGGAGGACGGGCCGGCGGTGTTCCAGACCCGGCTCATCGGTCTTTCGGCCATCGCCTGATCGCAACTCCCGAGGGGGGCGTGCCCTGGAGGAACGGCCTCCTGGGACTTGGCCGTGTGACGCCCGGGAGGTTGTGACTCGACTTTGGCCAAGGACCCGATGTGGTCGAGAACCTCGTCCGGGGAGTTGTCCTGAGCCACGCACTTTGAGCCCGCGGCCAGACGCCGGATCTCGATGAACGCGCTGGCCGCCAGAAACACGGCCATACCCCGGTCCTGCTCCCCCTCTACGCAGCCACGCTCCGCGACCTGCGGCGCAAGCCCGGCGGGAACGTGGCGAGGCCGACTGAAATGTCCGCCTCCGGAGCTGTTCTACGGGAAAGCGCGAGAGGGCCCGCAAGCAGTGGCGGAGAGCGCGAGCTGAGGCCGATCTTGTTCCGGCACCGCGACCTGCCGGTTATGCCGGTTTCAGCGGAAGTGCTTCAAAACGCCATTCCGCCTGTCTAAAGTGGCAGGTCAGCAAGCCTGCTCCCCGCGCACGCGGGGATGACCCCCAGTGGCGCCAGGACCTGGCCACCGTCGCCTTCCTGCTCCCGCGCACGCGGGGATGCCCCCTACGTCATTCCGGCCCTAGTGACGGGTGCCGACTGCACCCCGCGCATGCGGGGATGACCCCAGATCCTGCTCTACCTCGTCGAGATCCTCGCACTACTCCCTGCCCGCGCGGGGATGAGCCGCATCCGTCAGGTTTTCGCGGTCAGCGCCGATGGCCTACTTGCCACTTGGAGTTTCGAATCCCAGCCCATTCGTCCGCTGCCGCGAGCGCGACCGGCACGCACCCGTTGTCAGGAGCGCTCTAGCTGCTCGTCGCCACGGTGTGCTCTTGGTCCGCTACCGGGACGCGTAGTCCGGCCACAGCACGCGCACGGGGGATTCTCTGGGGGAGGGCCTGTGGTGCGTGGTGGGTGTGTACGAGTCGATGCAGCTCAGCGTCAGTGCGGGGCCGGCCAGTGCGGTGCGGTCCGATATCGGCAGTCGGCCGGGGTGGCGATGGCGTCGGGGAGGCCGGGCTGGGAGGAGCGGAGCTACGCGTTCCCAGAGATCGTCGGAACAAGGGGGGCAGACACGTAGGAGAGTCTGCCCGACGCATTGTCAGATACCGGCCGAGATGCCGGTGTCGATGGCACTGGGGTCAGCGGCCGGTCGGGTTCAGCGCCAGCCCCCGTGGCGAGGTTTAACGTGCTCGCCGAACGGTTGGTCGAACGCCTGCCCGTCGTCGTCGATCACGACGTAGTCCGGTTCGGTCTTCGAGGCGGCTGCATGCAACCGGATGACGAGGTCAGCGACAGGGACGACACGTAGCGACAGTGCCGCGGCCACCTGGGCAGCTTCGTTGTCGATGTCCGGGTTGTGCTTGTCACGGGACCGTTCAAGGTGTTGAGCGGAGATCTGCATGACCTCCACATCGCCACCGCCCGAGAAGGAGAGGCAGTCCCGCCACTCCAGCCCGATGATGACCTCCAACGCCTCCGCCAGGTCATCGGCGAGCAGCCCGCCCTCACCTTCGGAACTCGCGAACACCACCGGCCGACGGCCGTTCTGCTCAGCGCACAGGAAGTACGCCCCACCAGCGGACTCCCCGGCGATCACTTCCAGCGGCGCACCTGAGGCGAGCCTGAAGCCATCGCCATAGTGCTTCCGGTGGATGTCGAAGCCGAACGATGACCGCAGCAGCAGATCGATCTCCGGGGTGGCCTGGATCAGGTCGAGCAGATGATCACTTGAGGTCATGGCCTGGACGATAGCGAGTGCCGCTGACATATCAATGCCAGGCGACCGCACGCCTGTGTCCGTCCGTGGCGCGACCCCGTGGATGGCGCGGCCGCGCCTGTACCCCAGCCACCACAACTCATTCTGAAACCATCGGGTAGCCCGTCTGCGGCCCGCTCCCGCCAGGTCCTCGATGCAGGGACCACCGGCGCCGGGGAGGCGCAGGTGGCTCCAGGGCGGGCCGCAGCGCTTCGTGGAACGCCTCAAGAGCCCGCGCGATCCGGTCGTCATCCGCGTAGTTCTCGCTGATCGCCGTGAACACTTCTTCTACGGCCTCCGCGAGTCCCGGCTCCCGGCGCCTCAAGAGCGGTACAACGGCTGCTCCGAGACGGCCGAGGGGTGCCGCCAGCTTCTCCGCCGACGCCAGGCTTCCCTGATTCCACTGGTCGATCACTGTGCCCGCTGATTCGTTGGCTGCCGCCACGGCCCAGAACCCTCGTTGCGGAGACCGCGCGTAGGCCGCACCTCCCTCACCAAGCGCCCGCAGGACCACTGCCAGCTTGGCCTTCCATCCCACCCACAGATGCCCGTGGACGTTGCCCGCGACCTGCACCGCCAGCACCGCCGCCACAAGTTCATCGGCTTGCGCTTCGAGCGCGGCCCGGTCCGCCGCGGCTTCCTTGCGCGCCTCCGTCCGTCGGGTTCGCCTGTCGCTCTCCCACGCTCCGAGGAACAGGAGGACCACGGCACCGGCCGCGCCCGGCACCACGTTGAGAAGGGCATCGTTCATGTACATCGGGACAGCGCGAGCGGCCTGGACGGTTCCTGTCCCGCGAAGGGGGTGGAATCGGTCGTCTGTGCCCCTCTGAGCCCGGTGGAACGGCCCCCAGGGTCTCGGGCACGTAGTGGTCTGCGCGCCGTGCCGGGAGGTCTGCCCCTCCCACAGAGCGCGCATCAGAAGGGGCCCGCCCGCCCCGCCCTGGAGTACGACCCCTTCGCGCGTCTTGGCCCGTTCGCGCAGCCTCGTGCTCCGTCCGGGCTGTGCGCCCGCCTGTATGGATCAAGCCGGGAAGCCGACGGCGGTTGCGCGTGGTCGGCTGGGCTCGGCTGGTTGCGGTCCCCTGACGGCTGGCCTTACATCGCAGAAGGAGGAGTCCCCGATGTCTCGTCGGCATGTCCCGGCCGTCCTCGGCCTCGTGGCGGGCGCGTTGGTGGCGGTCCCCGCCCCGGCCGCTCACGCCGTCGCCCCGGTGCAGGTTCGCTGCGCGGTCCCCGATCTCGTCGCGGCGATCAACGCCGCCAACAGCTCGCCCGGACCGGACACGCTCCAGCTGGCGCGCGAGTGCACGTACAAGCTGACGGCGCCGGACCCCGCGAATCCCGGCAACGGGCTGCCGGTGATCACCAGTGAGATCACCATCGACGGACGTGGGGCCACGATCAGGCGGGACGAGCACGGGCACAAGGTTCCGAAGTTCCGGATCCTCCTCGTCGGCCCGACGGGCAACCTCACGCTCACCCACACGACGATCAGCGGCGGCTTCGCCACGGACTGTCCCGCTTTCCCCGATCCCCCGGGCGTGGCCTGCGGTGGCGGTATCTCCAACACCGGAACGATGAGCGTGACCCGCAGCAAGATCATCGGCAACACGTCCAAGTCGGATGTGTTCGCCCAGGGCGGCGGTATCGACAACCCCGGCACCGGAAGGGTGAGCGAGACCGAGGTGACCGGAAACCATGTCATCTACAGCGGCAGCGAGCTCGGCGGCGCCGCCGCGGGCGGCGCGATCGTCAACGACGGTCCGCTCACGGTCACCGACTCCCGACTGACCGGGAACACGGCGACCGTCACCAAGGACACCCAGAGCTTCGCGTTCGGGGCCGGCCTCATCAGCTTCGCCGAGACCACCGTTAAGAACACGGTCATCAGCAAGAACCGTTCCTTCGCCCCGGGCGGGTTCGCGCGTGCTGCCCTCTCCAACGGCATCCCGGAGCCCGGAAGGCTGACCGTCACCGGCGGCGCCATCAGGGACAACACGTCGGACGCTCCCCACGGTTTCGCCCAGGGCGGTGGCATTGCGAACAATGCCCTGATGACCGTGAACGACGTGAAGATCAGCGGCAACCGGGTTGTCGCCGAGAACGGCACCGCGCGCGGTGCCGGCGTACGCATGGGCCCGTTCGGCACGCTCGACCTGACCGACAGCCACATCACCGGCAACACCGTCGAGGCGCCGGGCGGCACGGCTCAGGGCGGCGGCCTCGACAACCCCGACGGCGGCCGCCTGACAGCCAAGCGCAACAAGGTCCTGCACAACACGGTCACCGCCAAGGACGGCACCGCGCAGGGCGGCGGCCTCTACCACGCCGGCGGCGCCACGGGGCTGGGCACCACCACCCTGGAGGAGAACACCATCACCCACAACCGCGCGGGCGACGGCGGCGGCATCTTCAAGGCGTCCGGCGCCCTCACCCTGAACGGCGATGTCGTCCGCGACAATCGGCCGAACAACTGCAGCCCGACCGGCGCGGTCCCGGGCTGCACCGGCTGACGGTCCCCGGAGACAGTCCAGTCGGCCGGGGCGGACGGTCCTCGGAGACCGTCCATCCCGCCGGGGCGGACGGTCCCCGGAGACAGTCCATCCCGCCGGGCTGTGAGGCACACGAACCCGACAACTGCCTGCTGGCCGCCCGAGCGGCCGGCTCACTCTCCTCCGCCGTCGTCATCGTCGTCCAGTTCGACAGCGTCCGGGTCGCGCAGGGGCCGCAGCCCCTTGCGCGGGACGGACGCGCTAAAGCTGTAGCGGCCCAGCTTGTGGCGGGACTCCTGGACGGTGAGCTGCTTGTGCATCTGCCGGCGGCAGGTGTCGTCGGCCGGGTCGACCACGGCCGCGACAGCGAAGGGGCCGCCTGCGGGGCGGCCCGATCGTCGGCGGGTCTGGCCGCAGTGGGGTCAGGGGGTGTCGCGCCGCAGCACCGGCTCCGCTGGGCGGCCGTCACTGATGCAGGATGTCGATGCCGGCGGCGCGCGGGTTCGCCTCGACCAGCGTGTTCAACCGGGCGATGGCCGGTGCCTGGGCTTCCCGGTGGTGGTTGACCAGTCCGTACCGGGCGGAGGCGTCAGACCGGTTCTGAGATCCGGACGGCATCGCCAGCAGGGCGCGGTCGGCCAGTAGTTTGTCGGCCAGCGCGGAGGCCAGTTCCTCGATCCGCGGGTCGTCGGGATCTCAGGACGCCGCACCCAAGCCGTGCTTGGTCGGCTCGACGAACTCGGGATCGTCGAGCCCGTGTTCAAGCCTGGTCAGGAAGGTGCTGAAAACCTCCGGGACCAGCGCGCGGGCCAGCACCAGGGCCTCCCGCTGCGTGGCCACGTACTCGGGGCCGAAGCCGAGATCGGCGAGTCGGTCCAGGACCGTGCAGGCCCGGTCGGGCAGCAGGGCCCGGTCGCCATGGGCGAGCCGGTGCAGGGTGTCGCGTCGCGCGGTCAGGTCCTCGATCTGTTCGGTGAGCCGACGATGGACGTCGTCCAGGGCGGCGGCGAACCGCTCGGGATCGGCGTCGAGCAGTTCACCGATCCCGGCCAGCGGCACGCCGGCCGCGGCAAGGGTCCGGACCTGGACCAGCTCCTTGATCGTTGATCTTGCTTCGCGCGCGACGCTCCCAGCCGCTCCAACCCCTTGTTCAGTGATCTTCCGTTCCGGCCTGGGTCATCACCGCATCTGGTAGGCGACCCGCCGCCCCTGGACGCACACCGGAGAAGCTCTGCTGTGACGCCGCCGGGTCACCGGCGTGCGGTGAAGGCACGGCCCGCCCGCCCTGCGCGCGACAGTGCGGTCCCGAAGGGGACCGCACTGCCGACACGGTCTTCCATGTCGACGTCTCCGCCACCGGGCCCGGCGCCTGCCGGGTGACCGTGGCGGGAGGCCTCAACGTCGTTACCGCCCCGCCGTCCGGGACGCCCTGCGCGAGGCAGTGAGCAGGCACCGGGGCCTGGAGGCTGACGGCGGCCGAGCCCCAGCCCCAGCCCTGCGGGGGCTGTCCGCTCGCGGTGCCTCGGCTGTGGCGCCGGGCTCTGGCGGCCACGGCCTGCCCGGTGCGGCTTCCTCCCAGTCCTGTCGCCGTTCGAGTTCGATTACCTCACCGTCGAACACACGAAAATCTATGATGGCTGGAGTAGACATTGGGTGGTGGGCTGGTTATGGTTTCTCTCGTAGCCCAGAGAGACAGCAGGGCCTGGCAGAGACGAACTGCCGGGCAGTAGTACTCGCAGTACTCGTAGTTGCAGTTCGCATGACGGTGCGGTGGTGGAGTGTCGAAGCCAGAGCGGTTGCAGGACGGCGACGGGACTGACGACCGGACCGGGTGGCCCGCAGTGATCAGGGGCCGCCGTGAGCAGTACCGCAGTGGCAGTACCCGTAAGTGCAGTGCGCAGCAGTGAAGTCAGTGAGAGCAGTACCTCGGTGAAGGCGTCGACTGCGGGCGCGCGCGCCGGGAAGTTCGGCAGTGGGGTTCTAAGCCAGAGCAGATGCAGGACGGGCGACGGGGCTGGCTGCCGAAGAGTGGTGCTGTCACAGGCCACGGTGCAGTTCGCATCACCAGCAGTACAAGCAGTGCGCAGTACCAGCAGTACGCAGTCCCCCGCTAGGTAAGCAGTTGATCACTGAGGGAAGAACGGAGGAGCCGAGCGCCATCAGGATCGCCCGGGCCAGCAGCATGAAGCCCGGGTACCGCAGGACATCGATAGTGAGGTGGTCTCCGGTCAAGCAACCGCGATCCCCGCACCCCCGACAGCAAGTCGGTCGGGTCGGCGGAAACAGAAGGCCGGCGCAGTACCAGGGCCGGCAGATGGTGTAGCAGTTCCTTCGGGGCCCTGGCGCCAATAGGCGCCAGGGCCCCTCCACGCGTTCCACAGAGAGGTGCAATGACAGCAGAAAACCCGACCGGCCCCCTCGGCGGCCACCTGGACGACGACGACTACCCCGCCTACACCATGGGCCGGGCCGCCGAGATGCTCGGCACCACACAAGGCTTTCTCCGCGCCCTCGGCGAAGCCCGCCTGATCACCCCTTTGCGCTCCGCCGGCGGCCACCGCCGCTACTCCCGCTACCAGCTGCGCATCGCCGCCCGGGCCCGCGAGCTCGTCGATCAGGGCACCCCGATCGAATCGGCCTGCCGCATCGTGATCCTCGAGGACCAGCTCGAGGAGGCCCAGCGCATCAACGCCGAGTACCGCCGTACCGTCGGGTCGGCGGGTTCACCGCCTGGGGTCTGAGGCGGACGTGCCCGCCGGGTAACCGGCGGGTCCCGCGCCCCTGTGCCGATGTGCCGTTTCCTCTGGTGACGGGCTGTCGTGGCCGTGTAGCGTCTGGGTCAGCTGTCGTGGTTCGGAAGTTCCCCTTTGCCCACGCCGTAGGCGTGGGCGTTTTGCTGTGCTGTGCCGCAGGAACCAGGACGATCACCTCCGTCTCCCGCACGTTGTGGGAGGCGTTCATCGACTGGAAGGCATGGATATGGCTACGGGAACTGTGAAGTGGTTCAACGCGGAGAAGGGCTTCGGTTTCATCGCCCAGGACGGCGGCGGCCCGGACGTCTTCGCCCACTACTCGGCGATCAACGCTGCGGGCTTCCGTGAGCTCCAGGAAGGCCAGACCGTGACGTTCGACGTCACCCAGGGCCAGAAGGGCCCCCAGGCCGAGAACATCACCCCGGCCTGACCCTGTTCGCCACCCGCCGGGGCTGCCAGGCTCTTCCTCCGGCAGACCCCCGCGAGGCCGAGCTGCGTGGTTGCGGGCCCGTACCCGGCTGCTCGGAGTGGCCGGGTACGGGTGTGCATTCCCCGTACCCCGTCAACGAGCGGGCGCCTAGCCGGTGACGGGGCCCCGTACACCCGCGCAGAACCGATTCTCCGCCGTGTCGTTGAAGGGGCGAGTCCCCCGGAAGGCCCTGCACTCCCGAAGCTGCCGCGAAGTGACAAGTAGCTCTCTGTAACCGGGGAATAATGTGCAGGCCCCGCTCGACCCAGCATGGGACTCGCAGTAGAGCTTGATGGGCAGTCGGAAGGCTCGGTGGCATGGCGGATCTGACTCTCGCGCGGGTTGTGCAGACTTCCTCGGCCTACCCGTCCCAGTGGGACGCGTGGACGGTCGAGGGGCAGTATCTGTACCTGCGCTACCGGCACGGCGTTGGGAGCGTCGAACGGCATCCCAGCGACGACATCGGCACCTGGGACGCGGAAGAGTCCGAGCTCTTGGTCGAGTGGGATGACGGGACCGACGGGGGCGTTATCGAGCTCGCCGACTTCCTTGCTGCAGCTGGACTGCGATTCGCTCCGAACACCGAGGTGTCTGGCGGGTAGTAGTCCCGTACAGGCGACGGTGCTGAGGCCGGTCATGGTGAGGGCGCGGCTGACCAGCGGTCATATGGTCGTCGGAGCGTTGTCGGTTGCTTCGGGGACGTAGCCGCAAAGCTGCGGTGCGCATTCGGCCTTGTGGTCTTGTCCCCATTGGCCGGTATCTCGCTCGATGGAGCGGACGCGGTGGGCGAGTCGCAGCTGGTCCTTCCGGAGCAATGTCGAGGGCAGCGCTGTGAAGGTCTCCGGGAGTACGGCGACCATGCTGCTGACCTGCTCTCCGTTGTACATCTGGAGCAGCATGGTGCACTGCCACCAATCGATCTTGCCGCCGCGGGCGTTCGGAGTACCGGGCCAGTAGTAGTTCGCCGGATCGGGGAGCAGATAGTGGACGCCGTCGGGGGCGAGATGGGCCCGGAACCACGATCCGCCACCACCCAGGCCGAGCCGAAGTCGTCGGGCCTCGTCGTTCAAGGCGCAGACTGCTTCGGTGTCGAGGGCCTTGAGAACGTTCGCTTCTGCGGGTAGCGGCTGCCGCCCGGCGGGGGCCTTGACCGGCCATCGTCTGAGCAGAAGGCCAACCCGTTGCCGCGGCGTCATCGGCGACGGGGCCCTGCGGGATTGTGGCAGAGGCGGGGGTGGCGTCCAGCTTCGCCCTGACTGTTCGATGTGACGCAGCATCCATGCACGGGCGTCCGGGCAGGCGGTGTTCCACACCCAGCTCATCGGCCGCTCGGTCATCGCCTGACCGAAGCTCCCGATGGGCTCGCCCTGTCGGGAGGGCCTCCTGGCACGTGGCCGTGCGACACCCGGAAGGTTGTGGCTCAAGTTGGCCAGGAACCTGATGCGGTCCAGAACCTCGTCATGGGAGGTGTCCTCCTCCCCGCGCTGCGGCCTCCCAGCCAGATGCCGTATCTCGGTAAACGCCATGGCCGCCAAGAGCGCGGCTATGTCCCGGTCGAGCTCGGCCTCCTGGTTCCTCATGCCGATCCACCCTCAATGCCGCCCTCGGAGCGGGTTGTGCGGGCCTGGGTATGCGACAAGGAAATGCGACGGCGGGCCATGTCGACCTCAATGATCTTCACGGTGAGGGCGTCGCCGACCTCGACGACCTCTCCGGAGGATTCATCCAGCTCGCTGGTGTGCACGAGCCCCTGGAAGCCGTCCTCTCGGTCTTCGATGCGGACGAAGACGCCGAACGGCACGATCTTGGTGACCGCCCCGATGACCACTTGGCCGATCCGCTGCGCTACCTGCGGCCACGGGTCCTCCTGCACCGCTCGGAGCGACAGAGGCACCCGTTCCCAGACCATGTCGACATCGAGGACCTCAGCTGTGACCTCCTGGCCGACGCTGACGACGTCGGACGGGTGGTCGAACGGGCGCCAGGACAGCTCTGGGATGTTGATCATCGCGGTGAAGCCGCCGATGTCCACGAAGGTGACGCCGAAGCTGGCGATGGACGTCACCGTGCCGGTGACGACTTGGCCGCGCCGCAGGGTCTTCAGGAATGCCCAGTCCCGGTCGCTGGGCGTCGGCTCGGTCTGCCAGCGAGCGCGCAGGACACCGTCGCTGTCGGGCAGCACAGCGGTGAACAGCGGGAGATCTTCCCCCGCATACATGGATACGACGCCGGCAGCACGCGCGCTGGCGAGCTGGGAGGTCACTGCCTCGAACTGGGTCTCATCCACGACCGTGCTCGTGATCTGCCCGTCCTCGTCCTCCCAGACGATCTCCACGAGGCCTTCGTCGGGCAGAGCGGCCACGGCCTTGTCGACGTCGGTGAGCAGGTCCGGCCAGATTGCCAACTGTGCGCGTGGGGCCAGCTGGGAGCGCACAGTCTCGATGTTGTCGCGGGTCAGGCGGTGCCACCGGAAGGCGTTGACGGCGAAGACCTCCTCCAGGAACACCGCGCGGTGGGCACTGACGGTCCAGTGCAGGCGGGCCCAGAAGTCGGCGTCGGCCGGCCGCTGCACGTACGCGGGGTCGTCGGGGACGAAGTCGTACGGCGAGGCGTCCAGGCGTTCCGGGAACAGGCCGAGCGCGCGGGTGCGGGCCAGTGCGGTTTCGCAGGGCAGGTTGCTGCCGATGTAGAGGTACTGGTCCCAGCCGACGTGCACGGCGAACGCTCCCCCCGCCTCCAGGCGACACCAGGCACCGTTGTCACGGAGCATGGACCGGACGAGCTCCAGGCCGACGGCGATCGGCACCAGAGCGCCGTCGTGGAACCCGGCCGGCCCGGCCGGGAACAGGCCGGTCAAGCCGTAGCCGTCGATCGGTGGCTCCAGGCCGAAGTGGACGAAGCCTCCGAGCTGCGGCTCACGGATCGCCAGCTTGTCGACGCCGGTGTCCTCGGCGAAGGCGGCGATGGCCCGCAGGTAGGCGGCTTCGACTGGTCCGTGGTCGCTGGTCGCGGGCTCGGCGCCGACGTAGTGGCCGTGCTGGTCGCGGTCGGCGGGGTCGTACTTGGTGACCCGGTAGACGTGGGGGAGCACGTCACTCCCCGCCAGGAGTCGACGGTGCGGATGCGTTCTGGTGGCGTTCAAGGACGCGGTAGACGGTGGCACGGCTGACGGAGAAGAGCTCGGCCAGATCGGCGATGGTGTGCTCGCCGGACTGGTGCTGCTGGACCAGGTGGGTCTGCTGACGGGTGGTGAGCTTGGGCTGCTTCCCCTTGAGCTTGCCCTTGGCCCGCGCCACCGCCATGCCTTCGCGGGTGCGCATTCGCAGGAGGTCGACCTCGAACTCGGCGAAGGTGGCGAGGATGTTGAAGAACATCTTGCCCATCGGGTCGGCGGGGTCATACAGGGTGCCGCCGAGCGAGAGCTTGACGCCGCGGGCAGTGAGCGAGTCGCCGATGTCGCGGGCGTCGGGCACCGAACGCGCGAGGCGGTCGAGCTTCGGGACGACGAGGGTGTCGCCGGCACGGACCGCCGCGAGGGCCTGGGCCAGGCCGGGCCGGTCGCGGTTGGTTCCGGTCAGTCCGTGGTCCAGGTAGATCCGGTCCTCCTGGACGTCCAGGCTGAGCAGGATCTCGCGCTGCGCAGTGAGGTCCTGCTTGTCCAAACTGCATCTCGCGTAGCCAACGCGTTCACTCATGCCCGGAGCGTACGGTAAGCCCCCGCTCAGCGTACAACTCACCGGACACCCTAAATGAGACACCATCAGCGCAGGTCGATCATCCCGACCGGGCAAGATCACAATTGTTCGGTGGGGGTTCCTCTAACGTACGACGACGCAGAGGGTGCCCGGCAGGGGTCAGGACCCAGGCAGGTTGACGAAGTACTTCCTGGCGGAGTGCCCGCGCTTGGAGCGCGCCAGCTCGGCGACGTGCTGTGCCTGGGCGGCGGAGAGGCGCCGCGCCTCCCACAGCAGAACGGCGGCGTCCATCGCCTCCGGGGCCGGGACCGGTGGCAGCTCACGTAGATGTACGCCCGCCAGCGTGGCCAGTTCTCTGGCGTCGATCCCCAGCAGGGCTGCGAAATCCGTCACCAAGCGCGGCGTCAATTCCTTGCGGCCGTCGCCGATTACACCGTAGGTGGACGCGGACAGGTAGGTGGGCGTCACCACCGCCAGGACCTTCGCCATGCCCGACCAGCCCAGATTGCGGTATTGGAGCATGCGGATGACCCAACCGCCCGGACCGGCATGGGATGCGAGCCGCTTCGCGGCGAAGACGGAAGGCCGTTTCTCCTGCGGCAGTGAGCGGATGAGCTGCAGGAGTTCACGCCGCTCGGCAGAAGGTAGGTGCACCGCATCCATCACGATGTACGGTGCCCACCGCTCGGCCGCGGTATCCAACGGGGCCATGTCCTCCGGGACCGCCAGTCCCGCGAGGATGAACAGATCGACTGCGCGGAAGCCCACGACAGGCGCGATCCGCCGGAGGAGCCCCTCGCTAGGGGCTTCCCCCGCGAGTACCCCTCGGACTGCGTTTGCCGTCAATTCGGCGCGATTGGCCAGCTTCTGCACACTGAACTCTCTTTGGTCCAGCAACCGAGCCAGCATCACGCCGAAACCGGGGTGCTCCGTCATGCCCGCAGCCTCATTCATCTGCTGATTGAACAGGTGCGGAACCGAAAGGATCAAGGCGTCATCGCGTCCGAGGTTCGCGCGGAGTGGTCTTGCGGGGTGCGCTGTTGCGGGAGGAGGGGGCCGAGGTGCAGGTGGCGGTTCATGTCGAGCTCGAACCTGCCGTAGGGGTTCACGTGCGTCCAGAAAAGCGGGGAGAGGCCGCGCCGGTCTGCCGCAGTGAGCTTGTCCGCCCACTTCGACTCGGCCAGGACCTCTTGGACCAGGAGCGTGTTGACGTGGACCAGGGCCGACTGGAGGAGGTGGAGGGCGAGCATCGAGATCTCCTGGCTCTCCTTGTCCTTGCCCGTCAGTTCGCCGTCCTTGCCGTAGAACAGGTCATGGTTCGCACTGTTCCAGTTCTCGACGACCTGCAGACCCTCACCGATCTCACGGCGCAGATCGGCGTCGGCCAGGTAGTCGCAGATGAAGGCGGTTCGTACGGCCCGCCCCAGTTCCTCGATGGCCCGGTAGGTGGGGTGCTTGGGACCTCCGCGGGTGAACCGGCGCAGGACCTGCTCGGCTTCCGCTGTGCCCAGGCGCAGGGCGGTGGTGTATTTGACGATCTGGTCGTACTGCTGGCGGATCAGTTCCCAGTCGATCGTCTTGGTGGACAGCACCGGGCCTAGGGCGTGTTTTAGAACTAACTCCGTGAGGTGGGGCGTCAGTCCGCCAGCCGTATTTGCGCGATCAGCGCGACGTGCTGATGTCACCGCAGCCGGGGGTGTCGATCCCATTGGTGCTGACGCACTCCGCGTACTCAAAGACGTGGTCAAGCCGCCCTCTGCTGCGATCGCCGTTGCCGAGCTGTTCAGTCTCGACGTACGTGACACCGTCTCTGGTGAAGACCCCGGTTACCCGGAAGTCGCGGTCGTGCTGCGGGTAACCGGGGTAGCGGCGGGCCCAGACAGAGCCGATCTTGGGGTGGGCGGTCATGTTGCCCAGTCTGTCACTCTCAGGACAGGGGGTGGTTGGCCTGTCTGGCTGGCGACATGCCGACGAGGGCGCGGGTACCGAGCCGCCAGTTTAGAAGTTGCTGGTGTGCCGGGTGGGTCGTCCGGGGAAGTTGCGGGCGGCCATCCAGATCGTGAGGTCGCGGGCGATCCGGTCGATGCTGGTCTCGCTGACGACGTCGTGTTCGCGGCGGGTGTTGTCGCGGCGGACGACCTCGTAGCCGCCTTCTTCCAGGACGGCGACCGAGGTGAACCAGACCGGGTCGTCCTCGTCGGGCTGGATGACGACGAAGGTGTTGTCCGAGTCGTTGAGGTCGTCGATCAGCATGAACAGGGCGTCCTCAGACGGGTCGTCAATGTGGTCGCCACTCTCGCTCTCGGCCCGGTAGTACGCAGCCCCCATCGGCCCTGTCTCCCCTCGACCCGCTGACCTGATCGCGGCCAGAATGACATGCGGGACCGACACGTCCGGCAGGTCACAGCCATTCGTTGATCGCGGCGATGAGGACGGTGGCTTCGAAGCGGACCGCGAGCTTGTCGAACCGGGTGGCCACCGCCCGGTTCCGCTTCAGCCGGTTGATGCCGCACTCGACCGCGTGCCGGGCCTTGTAGTCCTCGCGGTCGAAGGCCGGAGGCCGCCCGCCAGCCACTCCTCGGCGTTTGCGGTGGCCGGCCTGATCGGCAGGTTCCGGGATCGTGCAGCGAATCCCGCGCCGACGCAGATACGCACGGTTCGCGCGTGACGAATACGCTTTGTCGCCCCGCACCCGCAACGGACGGACCCTTGGCCGTCCCAGCCCGAGACGGGGAACCCGGATGGCTTCCAGCACGGCCGTGAACTGCGGGCTGTCTCCCCGCTGACCGGCTGTGACCAGCAGAGATAGCGGCTTCTGCCCTTGCTCGCAGGCCAGGTGAATCTTCGTGGTCCAGCCGCCGCGGGAGCGGCCCAGGCCGTGATCGTCGGGTTCGGCCGCATCGCCGCCCGGCGGCTCATTCTGGGTCTGGCCGTCGCGCCGGGCACCGGCCGCGTGCTGATGGGCCCGGCAGATCGTGGAGTCGACGTTCACGTCCCAAGTGATCAAACCGGCGGCGTCCGCCCGGGCCTGCAATCCGGTCAGGACCGCCGACCAGACACCATCGCGTTGCCAGCGACGGAAGAGCCCGTAGACCGTCTGCCATGGACCGTATTCCGTCGGCAGATCCCGCCACGGGGCCCCGGTCCGCACCCGCCAGCGGATCCCGTCGATCAACCGCCGTCGGCCGACCGACGGCCTGCCCACCTCCGCGACCGGCAACAACGGCCCCAGCGCCGCCCACTGGTCATCTGAAAGATCCCCTCGCCCCACACCGAGATCATCACGGCACGAGGCGAGACACGGACCCCAGTTCTAAAACACGGCCTAGCTGCGGCCACCGCTCGTCCTCGCCGGCGGCGGGGCGACACAGCCGGGCCGAACCGACGTTCTTCAGCCTGGGGAGCAGATTGAATCCGAGCATGTGAGCGAACGCGAACCCGACGATGGAGGCGCCATGGGTGTCGGTGTACTGCCGGTCGACCTCCATGTCGGTGCAGTGCCGCAGCACGCCCTCGATCATCGAGGCGACCTCGGAGGCCGAGCAGTGCTTGAGCTGGGAGTAGATGCACACCGACTTGCGTTCCACATGCCAGTAGATCATCACGCCCGGACCCCTGTAGCGCTGGTGCCACTCGGTCATGAAGTTGCTGGACCAGGCACCGAACTTGCGGCTGTCGGAAGCGCACGCGGTGCCCGCGCCCCACCAGGTCTCGTCCCTGGCTGCGAAGGTGTGATTGACGAGCTTGATCAGCGCGGACCTCATGTTGGTCTGGTTCACGAAGAGGTGCCGGATCCGGCGCAGGACCGCCTCGGACTCGCCGTGCTTGCCGGTGGCCACTACTCGCTTGATGCCCATGTTGGTGCCCAGTGCGAACAGCACCAGCAGCAGCCGGCGCCGCAGGACATCACGTGGGACCGCCTCCCGCGAGGCCACCGAGGCGAACTCGGAGGTGAAGCTGGTGGCGAACTCGGCTTCTTTGAGGATGTCGATCAGGTCGATCGTCCCCCAACGGCGCTGAATCTCGGCTTTCAGGGCGACCAGGTTCTCCGGCTCCTCCTGCTTGGCCAGCGGGGAGACCTTGATCCACGGCTCGCCATGCTTCCTGATGATCTCCACCCCACCCGTGGTGCCCAGTTCCAACGCGCGGTCGAAGCCCGTGAGTGCGTCGCGCAGCCGCTTCTGCAGGGCGGCGATGAACTCCTGCGGGTCCTGCGGCTGGCGGATCGCCGAGTAGTGCACGTCGCGGTTGTCCTCGAAGTCCGGGGGCAGGTCGTCCTCCGGGTTGCGCCAGCGGCTGGCCCCGGCCACCCAGATCTCGCGACGCCGCAGCGCGTCCCGCAGGCTGACCAGCACGCACAGCTCATAGGGAATGCGCTCGACCCGGCCCTTGTCGTCCACCACCGCGGCCCGCCACTGCTCGGGCACCACCCCCTCCAGCGGCACTCTCTCCGCCGCGTCGAAGAACGCCCCGTCCTTGATCGGCTGGTCCAGGTAGCGCTTGAGCAGGTCGATCGCGTCCATGACCGGCCTGTAGGCGGTGTTGTTGCTCTTCAGCTCCCAAGCCGACAAAAGCGGCGAGAGCATTCGGCGCCAGTGCGCCGAGTACGAGGACCGCAGCACCGTACGGATCCGAGCCTTGTACTTGGCCTCGTTCGCCGCAGCCTCCGCCGCCAGCGCCTTGAGCATCTTCTCCCCGCCGACCGCCGGATAGATCACCTTGCGGACCGTGCCGGACGGCTCGGCCAAGGCGGCCTCAGCGACCCGCAGCATCATCGCCTCCTTGCCGCGGACCTTCTTCAGCTCCTTGACGAACTCGCCCTCGACCTTCTTCTCCGCCTTCGTATTGATCTTCTGCACCAACTGGATGAACAAGTCCACCAGCGAGTCGGTGATCTCGGTCTCGCGCACATGGCACAGCGCCGCCAGCAGCGTGTACCGCACAGGCCCCGGCGCGGCCACAAGGTCCGACGGATACTCCTTCGCCGCACGCGCCCGCCACGCCGACACCAGCTTCTCCGAGAACTCCCCGAACAACTCGGGCGGCAGCTCCAACTGGCGTACCCGCTGCAGCTTGTTCACCTCCGTCAGCAGGCTGTCCAGGCCCAGCGCGCCGGGGTCCGCCTTCAGCTCGGTGAAGAACGTCCGGCCCCCGCCCACCCTGCCCTCATCCCCGTCGTCATCAGCCACCAGGTCGTCCAGCCGGGACCGCGAGGCCGCAGACAACCGCTCCACCGTCGTCGCGCAGAACCCCTCCTCGAAGGTGTTCACTGCCGAGGCGACCAGCCGCGTGACCTTCGCGGGCGCCGGCGGTTCCAGACGATCGTTGCGGCACCGCGCTACCACCGCTGCCGCCAGCCGGTCCCTGTTCAGCTCCACCGGACACAGCTCGGCCGCCAACCACTGCGCGAGCTGGACCTGGTCCTCCTGTGTGCAGTCGCGGAACCCGAATGCCGCCCGGACCTCCATCCGGTGCCGCTTGATCGCCCGCCCGGACCAGTCGTAGGCGCCCCACTCCTCGGCCAGCACCTTCACCTGCTGGGCCACGTATGACACTGCGGCCGCCGGGACCTCCGCCGCTTCCTCCGGAAAGCGCGCCTCCACCTCGAAGAACTTCAATAGCAGTGCGAAGCCCAGCCGGTTCGCCCCCGACTTGTTCCGAAGCCGCTCCTGGTCCTCCTCCAGCAGCGTCCAGACCTCAATCAGGTCCTCCGGTTCCCACTCCCGACGCACGCCCGACCCCTCTCCTCGATCACCACAACGTGACCAAGTTGAATGCGAGCACCACAGAGGCAGGGCCAGAACGCCGGAATCCGGGACAACCGGCCGTCAGATCGGCTACAGAGAGCTACTTGTCACTTCGCGGCAGCTTCGGGAGTAGAGGGCCCGGAAGCGCGCACGGGCATCCCCCGGCACCGGCCGTGTTCCCCGGGGTCTCTTGGCTTCAATCTTGGGCAGGCTGGGAAGCGGCATGCAGAGAGATGATCAATCCGGACAGGAGCGTTACGGTGGCGGACTCGGTGGAAGAGCAGCTCATCACCATCATCAGTTCCCTACTAGACAGGGAACTGGGCGAAGTCCGGCCGGACACGGAGCTTGAGGGTGATCTGGGCCTCGACCGTATCCATCGAGTGGAGTTGTCGACCCGGATCTCGAAGATGTAAGGGGTCGGTGTCGACGACTTGGACATGGTGGATACGTTCGGCGAACTCGTCGATGTTGTGCGGTCGGCTGGCGCGTAGCGCGTCACAAAGATCCGGCTCGCCGCACTCCCTCACGCGCCGGCGTCGCTTCGTCGAAGGGGTCTTCCACCTGCGGGTGGACGACCCCTATTTCGTATGTCCGGAAAGGCCGCGGCTGCCCCTCGCATCCGAAAGGCGGGCACCGTAGTTGCCGATCGGGGACAGGTACGGCGCGCAGTAACAGTTGGTCAGTCGGACGCCCCAGCGAATGCGGGATGACGCTCCGCGACTGTTCCCCAAGATCTGTGACAGACCCGAGTTACGTGGACGCCGACGGCCGCCAGCGGTCTCACTGGCGCAGTCCCGGACGCCGCCCGATCGCCAGGTCCGTCGGAACGTACGCCCGGGGCAGGACCCGTTGAGCTGTCTGAACCGGCTTGGTCGGAACCCACTTCAACTCCTCAACGATCGACCGGTGGGCGGCCACGTCCAGCATCGCCCGCGGTACGGGCGTTCCTGCGCTCTGCGCGGCGGACAGGAGAGCGGCCGCGCCCTTCTGCTCCGCGCTCATCACCGTCGCGTAGACGCCCTTCAGGGACTCGACCTGCCGCGGGTGGACGGGGTAGAAGGACCGGTTCTTGTCCAGAGTGGGGGGCCGGTGCTCGTCGGTGTTGGTCACCAGGCCGGCCTGGGCCCGGACGACGACCCACGGGGCGGCGCCGGCCATCTGCCAGCCGGTGGCGGAGAGTCGGTACGCCGTCGCGGCCAGGGCTCCCACTCCCCCGGCGTCGGCGACGATGTCGTCGGCCGGCCTGGCCGCTCCCGGCGGCTGCTTGGGCGTCCACTCGGGGCCGAACAGCAGCTGGCCCAGGCGCACGGTGCTGGTCCGGGAGATCACCACCGCGGGGTGGGGATCGGTCGCCGGCATCTGAACCGTCCTGCCTTGGCGGACCTGTGCCAATCCCGGTGGTGGGAGTGGTGGATGTTCCCGCGGATCGGCCGTATCGACGACGGTGTCCCAGGCGTCGGCGGCGCTGTCCCAGGCCTTCGAGGACTCCCTCAGCGCCATGGCGGCGCTCTTCAGACCGTCCTTTACGGGGCCGTCCGGCATTTCCCCGGCGACGTGGAACAGGGTGCGCCCCGCGAGCAGCCGGCTCATCGAGTTCCAGGAGGAGAGCTGCTTGAGGTCCGAGCCGCTGAGCCGCTGGTCGGCGCGGTCGTGCAGGGCGGTGTACGCGGCGCGGGAGAGGCGCTCGCAGTCCTCGCTGAGGCGGGTGGCGACTGCGCTGGTCGGATCCGTCGCCGCGGCCTGGACCGGTTCGACGGGCAGGGCCGCGGGGAAGGAGGCGAGGTCGTGATCGGCGTCGCGGGTCGCCGCCCGCGCGTAGACGGATGCGTGGTCCAGGGAGCTCCTCGCCTGCTGGAAGGCCTCGACCGCGCCGGGGTGCTCGGCGCCCTGGGTGAGCCGTTGCACGACGTGCCCCGCCTCCCAGGCGACCTCGGAGTACCGCCGGGCGAGGTAGTCGAACGCCTTCTGGTGCCGCAGGAGGTAGGCGTACGGGGCCAGCGGGGCCCGGTCGGGCCCGAGATGGCTGCCGATCGTGTCGCGCACGGCGCCCACGGCCCGCGCCGCGGAGACGATCCGCTCACCGGCCGGCCCGCCTTCGCCTCCCGACGGGGCCAGATACCGGCGAGCGGTGCCCAGCGACTCGCGCGCATCACCCAGGCAGTCCTCCAGGTTCCGCTCCGCCTGCGTCAGGGCCCGCCGCACCCGCTGGTCCTCGGCCGTCGGGGTTGGGGTATAGGCCCGGGGCCCGAGCCCCTTTTGGACTTGTAACAGCAGGCCGTCGACCTCGTCGGCCAGCGCGGCCCGCTCGTCGGACGGGATGGACGCGAGAGGAGTCTGTGCCACCTCCTGCAGGTGTGCGATCGCGACGTCGAAAAGCTCCCCGAGCGTCGCCACCTCACTGCCCCCGCACGAAGGACAGAGCCCTGGCCGCACCGGATGCCAGCTCCCCGACCTCGACCAGGGCGCGGGCCGATGCCTCGTCCGCCACCTCACCGGCCGACA
The DNA here is from genome assembly GCF_041434015.1 of Streptomyces sp. NBC_00454. Taxonomy (GTDB): domain Bacteria; phylum Actinomycetota; class Actinomycetes; order Streptomycetales; family Streptomycetaceae; genus Streptomyces. The sequence continues at coordinate 75,905 of NZ_CP107908.1, forward strand.
GCCGCGTCAGCGCATCGCTGACGTGCTCCAGCAGCCGGACGTACGGAGCGAGTCCGGCGGCCCCCGGTCCCGGCGGCGGAGCCGTGACCGGCCTACTGGTCTCCGGCAGCGGAAGGCGGTCCTGGCCCTCCGAACACTGCTGCGAGGCGATCATCGCCTGCAACTCGTCGCTGCCCTCGTCGAACGTGATGCTGTGGGCGAGCTTGGTGGCCATGCCGAAGATGTCCCAAGCCGCCGCCAGCACCGCCGCCGCATCCTCGGAATCCAGCTGCCGGTCCAGCTCCAGTAGCGCTGATGCAGACATCAACGACCCCTCCTTCGTGTCGGAATGGGGTTGATCGTCCCACCTCGCGCCCACCCGGCGGGCCAGCCTGTGGACAAGCCTGACGCTGTGGAGAACTCCCCCGCCCTGTCGTTGGTGGGGCGCAGACTTACGTCGTCTCACCCGTGAGGGTGCGCCTTTGTATCCAGCCGTCCAGCCGCATCGAAGCGCTTCTTCCGCTCGATGTTGAAGCCCTGCCGAATGCGCGAAGACCCCGACCTCAAGGGAGGTCAGGGGCCCTTGCGTGCGAACAGGCGTTACAGCGCCCCGTGCTTCACAGCGTCGATCATGGCCATGAAGGCGGAGCCGGCCGAGGTGATGACGGGTCCCCGGCTCCCGTGCGGTCCCGGGCGGCCGTATTGGCGACCAGCTCGCGGACGGGGCTGGCAGCCCGGTGGTCGGAGGCTCGCGTCACAGCTTGAAGAGCACGCCGCGCCAGGTCCAGCCCACGCCGAGGACTGCTCGCTGCAGGGGGTTCCTCATGTCCTGTGTAGCGAAGCGGAAGGTCTCGGCCTTGTGCTGGCGCCCGTCCGCCCCCGGTCTGGTCTCCCATTGGCGGTAGACCTTGTTCGCCGGTCCGCGGCCGTACTGTCTGCGGGCCCCGTCTGCCGTCGGCTCCCAACATTCCTCGAGCACTCGTACCTCGTGCGCCGCTGGGTCCAGGCGCATCCTGGTCCTGAGGGTCAAGTCCAGCGCCGGGAACTCGAACTCCGCCACCAAGTCCGCGCCCTCCTTCGGGGTCCCCTCGCGTACGACGAACCGTACGTCCGGGCCGTTGACCGCGAGCAGCGCGGCCCTGACCTCCGGGGCGGGCCGTGCCGCGACACCGCTGCGCGGGTACTTGGTACCGGTCCACCGGTCCGTGAAGCGGCCCATGGCTACGCCCCCGCCCCGGTGTCGGGCCGCACGGTGCGCACGAATTCCTGGAATTCCGACAGGACAGCGTCGTGCTGGGCCTCGGTGGCGGTCAGGGCAAGCCGGATCACCGCGCGCTTGTGCGGATCCACGATGTCCTGCAGGCACAGGTACACCTGGGACTGGACCAGGTCACGGCGTACGCCACCGACGACGGTTGAAAGGCTCACTCGCTGGGCCAGGGCCGGTGCGTCCGCAGAGCCGACTTCGCGGCGCTGGGCCTCCAGCTCCGGGTCGCCTACGCTGCGCAGTCGCTCCACCGACTCGTCCGCGACCCCGGCAAGCGTCTCGGCCTCGGCCAGGAGCCGCCCGTCGATGGTGATGTTGGCGGCGAATCCGTCGTCCGGTCGCGGGTGCACGGCGGCGAAGGCCACTGCCTCGTCGTCGAGTCCGTTCGGCTTCGCCGGGAGCCAGCCATCCGGCAGGCGGAATTCGATCGGCACGGGCAGTGTCGCGGGCATTCGGGGCTTTCCTTCCACGGAAACGTACATCAGCTGAACAGGTCGCCCAGTGCGTCGGCAGCGTCACCGATGGCGTCGGACACCTTGTGCGGATCAACGGTGATTTCGAGTCCGACCTTTCCACCGAGGATGGGGGAGAGTCCCGCGTCGCCGCCGATCTTCCACTTTCCGGTCTCCTTGTCCTTCTTGTAACCCCACCATGCCTCCGCACCGGGGCCCGCCCACCCTTCGGCGTTCACACCGACTCCGATGCCGAAGGCCTCCGCACCGCCGGCGAGTGTGCCTTTGGCCCCCGCGAACGCCTTCGCACCGACGGAGACCTCCTGCTTGGTCGCCTTGGCGCTGACGCCCGCCTCGGCGCCGGCAAAGCCCTCCGCCCGGCCGTAGCCTCCGACGTAGCCGTACTCGGCCCGCCCCTCGGTCAGTGCCCGTACGCCTATGGACGCCTCGGCCTTGGCTGAAGCGCCCTGGTCGGTGAATCCGTAGTTCGCGCTGGCTCTGCCTCCGCCATAGATGTCGGCGATCCCGGAGAGCTGCAGGTCACCCGCGGCCGTCGACCCCTTCGCGGTTTCGTGAAAGAGGTCCGCGTACGCCTTGACCGATCCCTCCTTGCCGTACTTGGGACCGCTGACGGTGACGCCGGTCTTGCTGTCCGGGTTCGTGCCGACGCTGGATTCGTCGGGCTTCATCGCCTTCTTCAAGTCGCCCTCGGCTCCGGCGTTGAACCCGCTGAACGTTTCGTCGGCGCCCTTGCCGAAAGCGTCCTTGTTGCTGTCGGCACCGGCCCGCCCGAGGGCGACCTTCACACCCTCGTCGAGCGTGGAGACGGCCTTCACACCGTCGTCGATGTGCTGCTGCCACTTGGCGACGGCGGTCCGGATGGAGGCTTCGCCGTCGGGGTCGTGGTGGTAGGCGCTGCGCTCGGCGGGGGTGAGTTTGGTGTAGTCGAAGGCGACGTGTCCCTGCTCGGAGACGGTCATGCCGGCGGCTACCGCGTCGGCCCGGGCGCTGTCGAGCCTCTTCTTGAGGTCCGTGAACATCTCGTGGGCATCACGCAGGAGACTGGCTATCGCCTTGGCCTGGATCTGTGCGGCGGCGTATTCGTAGCGGGTCGCCGCAAAACTCGTGTGCGCGACCCCGGAGCTGACGCCCGACCAGCTTCCGCCCGTGGTGATCTTCTGAACACTGTCCCCGTAGCGGGTCTCGACCTTCTTGAACTCGCCTGCCATCTCATCCCACTTGGAGGCGGCAGTCGTCAGCAGACCCAGGTCCGTGGTCATGACTTTGTAATAGGTCAGCATCGTCGGCCCCTACAGACCGTTCAGCTTTGACGGTGACACCAGGAACTGGTTGCCCAGGCCCGTGTCATTTCGTACGAAAAGACCCGAGGCCCCGTGCAGCGCGGCCCGCTCCCCCGCCAGGCGGCCCATCAAGGCATTCACCTGCTGGTCCCACGTGTCCGCCAGCTTCTTCAGCCCCGCGGCCGTCTCCCAGTCTTCAAAGCCCTTCGCGGCGGCCTCTGTCGCCGCATCCGAATGCGTCGCGGCCTTCTTCGTATTCGGCTGTATCTCCGTCTCGATCATGCCTGCCGCTGCTGTCTTCTGCGCCGGTGTCGAGGCGAAGTCCGCAGGCCCACCCGGGACCAGCGGCCCCGCCGGCGCACCGTTCAACTGCATACCCGTCTCCGCGGCGCCTGCGCGCTCATGGTTCCAGTCCCGGTCGAACGACATCGCTCCCCCTCCGCCCAACTGTCCGGAGGATCACTCTAATCGAATGAGTCGAACTCATTTCCGGAGTTGCGCTTAGCGATCGCCAATGTCCGATACCTCCACGTGCGGCACTGCGGCGGGCACCGCCCCCCCCGACCCCCCGCGGCCGCCGAGCAATGTCCGCGCCGACCCGTCGGTCGACCCGCTGGCGTTCGCGTTGCTCAGCACAGCCTTCCGCTGCGCGACGTACGAATGCGAGGCCAACGGCATCGGCGCGGCCAACGTCTGGCCCATGCCCGGAATGGGCAGCGGCCACCATCACACGCGGCGCCTGACCGGCCTTCCGAGCAGCTCGGTCAAGTCTGCCTCGACGGCCGCGAGCAGCTTGGGTCCCCAGACGGTCAGTGTCTGTTCCCAGGGGTGGCCGAAGGTGCCCAGGCGCAGGTCGTCGGTGAGGTGGAGGTAGTAGTCGCCATTGGGATAGGCGCCTTTGCCGGGCCGGGGCGGCCGTCCGGGAACATCGGTGCGGCGGGGGTCGTAGCGATAGCCGTCGTGATTCCAGTCGAGCCAGTGGACGAACTCCCCGGGCTCGGTGGCGATGAGCAGTCCGCGCTGGACGATCGCGTCGAGTTCCGCGGGGAGGTCCGGGACGATCCGGTGGTGGGAGTGCAGGTTCCAGACGGCGGAGGGCACGGGATCGGTGATCGCGGGCCGGTTGGCGGCGCTCGGCCGGAAGTCGAAGTCCGCGTAGAAGCGGTCCCACAGCGGACCGTCGTCGTGGAGCCAGTCGAGGAACTGTGCGGGGCGGGTGGTCTCGGGGGTGCCCGGCGGGCTCCAGTGGTAGGAGCGGACAGTGGCGGCCTCGGTGAAGCCGGCTGCCAGGAGCCCTTCACGCAGGAGGCCGTCGGCTTCGGCGAGCAGGGGGTGGTTGAGCCAGCTGCTCTGCCGCCAACGGTCGGTGCAGACTCGGACGAAGTCCACATCGTCACTGGTGAAGCCACCAATGAGAGCGAAGGGGGGTTCGTCGGCGTGCGCCCAGGCGACCTCGGTGACGATCCCGTCCTCCAGCAGGACCTCGATGAGGACGTCACCCTCGTCCGAAGAACCGTCCGCGATCATTTCCGCGTACGGTGCCGCGTGGGGCCCGGGGGAACCGACGGCGACCTCCCAAGCTCGCTCAGCCTGGCCCCGTACCCGGTACAGATTGTGAACCCCCTCCCGGGGCTCCGCCACGTCGGTGGGTTGCTCACCGGGCAGCGGGGCGGCGATCAGCACCGAGCGTTCCCAGCCGGGGGTGAACCCCGCCGCCGTCAGTTCCTGTGCCAGATCCGGCGAGTCGTGCCCGTACACCTTCCACTCCACCTGCTCCGCACGCTCCGTGAAAGCCTTCTGCTGGCTGCGCACCACTGCGGCGGTGTCCGTACCGGGAACGAGGGGGGCGTGCTCGGCGGTGCCGTGCGTGCCGTAGTGCCGGCGTACGACCGGCCCGTCGACCTCGACGACGACCCCGACCGGATGCCACGCGGGAACCCGCCCCCGCAGCCCCTCGTGCATCGCCCACCATTCACCCATGTCCATGATCGGGAGCCTAGACGGGACCGCACGGGTCAACTACGGGGCTCAGCCCGCAGGCTGATGTACGAATGGGGGGCGGGCGCGGAGCAGCCGGCGCCCCGTGGTCAGTCGGCGCCGGGGAAGCTGACGAGTAGCTCCTTGCGGTCGATCAGTCCGGCTCCCTCGCCCACGAGGGTGACCTTGGCGAGAGGGCCGTGCCGCTTGGTCTCAGGTCGGGGCGGATACCAGCTCAGCGCGGTCAGCCGCACCTCGACACCGGGCACACCGACGGCCCGGAACACCATCCCTGCCGCCGGCTCGCCGGTGAATGCCTGCACCACGCACACCAGCTCGTCCGCGGAACTCTTCGCGATCTGGAACACGGAGATCCGGGCGGCAGTCGGCAGTTCCGGTTGGGCGGCAATTACATCGATGATCAGCTCGATGTCTTCCGAGGCGGCAAGGCAGAATGCCTGATCGCTCTGGCTGATTTCGCCTCTGAGGTCAATCCAGTCCCCATCCGGCCCGCCTTCGGCGATCAGCCGCGACGGCACAAGCAGGGAGTTCCTCTTCTCCGTGAAGGACCAGTCGATGTTCCTCGGCGCCTCGCGTGCCACGGAGTGGAACATCTCCTGCAGTTCGGGGTGCGGTTCACTGAAACGCCAGCCGAGCGAGGGGAGTTGGATCAGCCCGGTGATGTTGTTCGTCTCGCTCGCGGACTTCATCCAGACCACCGGAGCGAATCGTTCGAGGGCGCCCTTGGCCCGACGGAAGCGCGAGTGCGGTTCCCCCTCGCTTTTCATCGCCACTCCTTCTCCCCGTGCAGTCTTCTCAACTCGCCGAGGTCGGCCTCGCCGTTACCCAGTCCGCATTGGTGATTCCGCTGGCCCCGGCCTCGATGCCTGCCTGGCCCGAACCCGCGCAACTCCCCGACGGCTGCGGGGAGCCCGTCCGTAATGTTCTTGACCGCGAAAGGACTCATCTCCAGGTCTTTGCCGCTGTCACCGCTCAGGTGTCCACCGCCCAGTGCTTCGGCGACAGGCTAGTGCCTCTGCCGTGCTTCGTGATCTTCATTTCCGCGGCGGGGATCGGAACCGGCCATTGTTGCGATTTCGGGTCGCAGGGGGCCGGGTCAGTGCTCCGGAAGAACAGCAGGCCAGGCCGGGGGGCGGGGCGGCGGCGAGTCGCGCGCCGGGCAGGTGCGGGAGTGTCGGCCTGCGCTCTGTCGCCGACTAGCTGGGAGTCAAGCTGGACGGAACGGCCACGCGGGTCCTACACGGTGGCGTCGTCGAGGAGCGCGGCGGCTTCGTGGTGGCCGGCGGCGCGCTGGAGCTCGGCCAGTTCGATGGCATGCCGATTGAGGAGGTCGGTGGCGAAGCGGACGGCCCGGTGCTCGGGGTGGCCCTGCTCCACGAAGACCGCTGCCAGCTCCCCGAGCGCGGTGGTCTTGGCCGATGCGGGACCGGCCGCCGCGCCGGTTCGGTGTCCGTCGATGCGGGTGAAGGCGGCACGGAAGGCGGCGGCAGTGGGCTTGTCCATGCGGTAGCCGCCGGTCTTCTGCCAGCTGGAGTGGCCGTCGTAGGTTGAGGTCAACGGGTTGGCAGTGCCTTCGGGCAGGATCCCCGCTTTGATGGCGCGCTTGATGGCCTTGGTGAGAGCGGCAGTTGGGCCGTGCAGGGCGGTCTCGCCGTGGGTGGCCCGGTAGTGGGCGCCATCGACCCAGCCGTCGCCGTCGGCAACGGCGCGGAGCAGGTCGGTGGCGCGGCCGTTGAGCTTGCGCAGGACTTCCTCGGCCTGCTCGGAGGTCCAGTCGGCGGATGCGGCGGAGTCGTTCCCGGTTTCCGGTGCGGTGGCGACGGCGCCGAGTTCGGCGGCCAGGGCGAGCAGCTTGGCCTCGACCCGGGCCTCGAACTCCTCGCCGGTGCCCTGGATCTGAAAAGTGACGTGCACCAGAGAATCCCTCCTAGCGAAATGACAACGGATTGAGCACTGACTTGCATGATGGCTCCCCCGGAAAGGTGAGTCAATCCTCAATCACTGGTCGATACCTGCCAATTGGCCACCACGCGCAGGCATACAGGAAAATTACAGTTTTCCTGTAATCTCGGATCGTAGGGCGGCGAGGGGGAGTTCGACGACGGCAGCAGCCGACCCCTTGGCGCCCGATGCCGGGAGTGGATCCGCGTCGAGGAGGAATGTGATGATCAGTCCAGTCTTCGGAGCGGCGGCGTGGTGACGGGCACGGACATCTCCCCCGCCACCACCCCCCGGCCCGGCAGCGCCGGTGCCACTCTCGCGACGCTCGGCCGGGATCCCCGTACGGGCTGGCCGCCGCACGCCCGCCGCCTGTTCGAATACCTCGCCGCCCGCTACGGCGAGCAGGACGCCCTCTGCACCCTGGCCGCAGGCTGGATCGCACACCAGCGATCCGAAGGAGTCCGCAAGACGTACTCCACCAACTTCCGTATCTTCGAGCCCTACTTGCGCGAGCACGGCATCCACCCGCTGACTGCCGGCTTCCTCGCCGCGGACTCCTTCGCCCGCTACCTGGAGACCGCCCCCACCCTGACCTGGCGCGACGGCCGCCGGGTCCCCGAGGGCCCACCCCGCAAGGACGCCACCCGGCACAACGTCCTCGCCGCCTGCTCCAGCTTCTACGAATACCTCCTCAAAGCCAGAGCGCTCCCCAAGGAAGTCCTCGACGCCAACCCCTTCTCGGGCGTCCTCTACCCGGTCATCGACCCCCTGGAGACCACCACGGTCTCCCTGACGGAAACGGAATGGGCAACCCTCCTCGCAACCGCCCGTGACACCCCCATCTCCCCCACAACGGCGAAGCGCACATACGTACTCCTCTGGTTCATGTACGTCTGCTTCCTACGCATCGACGCCGCACTCACCGCCCGGATCGAGAACATCGGCTACACCGACGGCCACCGCACCATCCGGGTCCGGATCAAGGGCGGAAAGTGGGCGACGAAGGCCCTCCCCCCACCCCTGTACGCGGTCATCACGGACCTGATCGACGGCCGCACCGAAGGCTTCGTCTTCACCACGAGCACCGGCCGCCCCCTGGACCAGCCCTCCGTATGGCGCACCCTGCGCAAACTCGCCCACCGCGCTGGCCTCCCTCAGGCCGACCGAATCCGCCCACACTCCATCAAGCACACAGTGATCGAGCACGCCTTCGACCGCCCCGGAGCCAAAGCCGACCGCATCCAGGAAGCCGCCGACCACCGCGACCCCCGCACCACCATGCGCTACCACCAACGTCGCAAACGCCTGGACCAGAGCCCCATGTACGACATGGCAACCGCCACCGCCGACGCCCTGGACCATCAATAACCTCCTGGCTTGTCGCTCCTCACTGTCCCGTAAGCCGTGATGACGGTATGCGGCTGCTTGGGTCCTCCCCGTTCCCTCCGCGCAGGGGCAGCGTCAGCGCATACCAGACGTATTGGCTGGAGGCGGTCGCCGTCCACCAGCTCCTCGAGAACACCCACACCCGCTACACCGCCTGCGTCCACCAGCACCTCATCCCCGGCCTGGGCAAGAAGAAGCTCGCCAAGCTCACCGCCAAGGACATCCGTACCTGGCTCAACCAGGTCCGCACCACCTGCCAGTGCTGCGCCCGCAACAGTGATGCTGGCCGTGACCAGCCCCGTTGCTGCGCCGCCGGAGCGTGCTGCTCCAAGCGGCTCTCCCCGCTGACGCTGGCGTACATCCACTCCGTGCTGAAGTCCGCTCTGGAGCACGCCGTCCGAGAGGAGGAGATCACACGCAACGTAGCCCGCAACGTCCGCACCGGTACACCGCGTCCTCGTCGGTTCGAACCGCTCACGGCAGATGAGGCCCGCCAGTTCCTCGATGCCGCCCGCGATGACCGGCTGTTCGCGCTGTACGAACTTGCCCTGCGCACCGGACTGCGCAAGGGCGAACTCCTCGGCCTCCAGTGGGAAGACCTCGACCTCCAGACAGGCACTGCCAGCATTCGACGCACCCTCCAGCGCACCCAGACCGGCGGGCTCACCGCCCTGCCCACCAAAACCCGAGCATCCGAACGACGCATCGCCCTCCCCAGCGAGTGCATCCACTCATTCAAGGAACACCGCGAGGTACAGGAACGAGAACGAAAGGCAGCAGCGGAAGACTGGAGGGGCAACGGCCTCGTCTTCAGCACGCCGGCAGGAGGGCCGATCGATCCGGCGAACCTCAGTCGCAGTTTCCGCGCCCTCCTCGATCGGGCAGGGCTCCGCCGCATCCGCTTCCACGACCTCCGGCACTCCACCGCCACACTCCTCCTGGAACAAGGAATTGAACTCGTGGTGATCAAAGAACTCCTCGGCCACGCCCACATCGGCGTCACCGCCACCGTCTACGCCCACGTCCGGCTTCGACTCCAGCACGACGCCATCGACCTCCTCGGCCACACGCTCCGCAACCACACGGAGCTCACCACACAGCCTGACGCCAGCGCCGACCCTACGTCTTGCGCACCGCCCGTCCGCTGACGTTGCCGTCAACTACTGCCGTCACCCCACGCAGAAGCCCCGCCAGGACACACCTGGCGGGGCTCATAGTTTGCTGCCGCTATTAGGGCATATGCCCTTCGCGTAGAACTTCCTCGGCCTCTTCCAAAGCCTCACTGGAGACGCGCCGCAATTCACCTTCAAATCGCGAGATCGAAAGACCGAGGAACTTAATTACCTCCTCCGACGAGTCAGCCAGTTGAGGAATCAGGAAGCAGACCTCTCGGAAGAGCTCAGAGTCCTCCCCGTCAGCCTCTCGGAGAATCTCCGGTAGGAGATCAAGGATTCTTTTTCTACAGTACCCGGCAACATCTACTAGAACTCCGCCAACAAGCAATTGGAGTCCAGGAGACCTGGCGCTGAGGATCGATTCAAGCAAGGCGACGGAGTCTGCACTAAGACCCCCTCCGGACTCTACGTGCTCCGCGATGATGTCGACGCACGGAGCGGCGGCACTATACAGCTGCCCCTGATTAGCGACCTCACAGTAGAGTAGCCCACCTGCGCGGTTGCGCTCCTCTGCATCTCTCCCGAGCAGTCGCTCAAGATGCCGTCGAAGTTGGCTAGAGGGAACACTCAGGGTCGTGAGGGATTCCCAATCCCACTCTTCGGACATTTTCACCCCAGATCACTCTCCCATGTAGTTCCAGGCGCGAACTGATCGCGAGTGGTTCGACTTTCGCAGCGCTGACACACAGGAGCAGGAGTGCGCTTCAACGGTCGAAGCGGCACGCTATAGACAATGTCTTCCGGCTTCGCACCTCTGGCGACAAGATCAGCTCGGCAAATATCCTCCGCGCAGAAGGCCCCGTCCCCGGTCTTCTTCATGCCGACTGCTACGTTCCCGGTTTTCCGGTCGACAGCGGCAGACCCCATTGCGAATTCGCGAATCTTGGAACGAGACATTGTTGAATGCATTTTGTCGAGCTCGTCGGACAGTGCCTGGTTCGCCTTCTCTGAGGCTTCACCGTAGCTGAGCTCACAATTGTGAACGAGTACTGGTGTAGCCCCCGCCAGCACATAGTACGTGTGGAAGTCGTCGACGGTGAGGTTGTGGGTGGTGACGGCGTAGGGGTAGTTGTGTGTTGCCGTGACCGTGAGGGTGGTGCCGTTGGGCTGGCGGAGTTGTTCGCCGGTGGTGAGTTCGCCGGCGTCGACCCACTGGTGGCGGGTTTCGCTCCAGTAGGGGTGGTGGTAGGTGGAGGTGATCTTTGCGGGCGGGCCGCGGGGGGCTGCCTCGTCGGTGAGGGTGAGGTCGGTGAAGTCCTTGTCGTCGGGGGTGGTGATGGTGGTGGTGACGGTCTTGGGGCGGGTTTCGCCGGTCTGCGGGTCGGTGGCCATGACCACGTCGCCGTCCTTGACGTCCTCGATGGACTTGGCCGTGCCGTCGGCCATCAGGACCTGGACGCCTGTGGGGAAGCTGTTACATCCGGTCACAGCGTCGGGGGCGTCGCCTCCGCCGCCGGTCTTCGCTGCGTCGGCTTCGTCTGCTGCGGCTTTGGCCTCGGTTCCCGCGCTGTCGCTGGCGGATTCCTTGGCGGCTTTCTCTGATGCGGACTTGGCTGCCTTTTCTTCGGCGGCGCGGGCTTCCTTTATTGCTTTCTTGGCGGTGCTGTAGGCCTCCGCGGCTTTCGCAGCTCCGCGTTCGGCTTCGTGGATGGCGTCGTAGGCCTTGTTTACTTCTTTGTAGATCTTGAAGGCCTTGATGCCGATTTTGACGGCCTTGAAGAGTTTGCCCCAGGGGACGAAGTTCAGGGCCGTGTTGATGCAGGCCATGACGTCGCCCTTGGTGAAGCAGTCACGGGCGTCGTTGTATCCGATGAGGTCGCCGACCATGTCGACGACCTCATCGATGAGATGGTCGCGCTTCTTCTTGGCGTCGTCGACCTTCTTGTTGGCTTTGTCGACATCCGTTTGGGCGGTCGTCTGTGTCTCGCCCTTCGAGATGCTGGCTGGGTTGACGCCCTGAGAGATCGCTGCCTTCTCGCAAGCGGCAGCAGACGTGCAGTCGTCCAGTTTCAGCCCCGACGGGTCGGAGGCGTTGATCGGGCTGTTGTTGGAGTAGGCGTAGGCGTTCCACTGCTGTGGGTCGCCCGCGTCGATGATCGGGTCGGGGCTGATGAAGCGGCCTGTGGTGGGGTCGTATTCGCGGGCGCCGAGGAGAGTGAGGCCGGTGGCCTTCTCCTTGGTGCCGCCGACGAATCCCTTGTCGCTGGCCCAGGTGCCGGGGGCGGGCTGGGTGCCGCGTTCGTTGCCGAAGGGGTCGGATGCGCGGCGGACGTTGGTGAGGTTGGTGGCGTTGAACTGGACTCCGCCGGTGCCGTGGTGGTCCGCGCTCTGGTAGGTGAGCGTGGACGCACCTGCCGTGGTGGTGCGGGTGATGGAGAGGCCGCCGGGGGCGGCGTAGGTGCGGGCGTTGGAGACCTTGCCGCTGGCGGTGTCCAGGGTGATCTGGTCGGTGCCGAGGTTGAGGGTGGTGCTGGTGGGGTCGCGGCGGATGAGCTGGTTGCCGCCGGTGTCGTAGAGGTAGCTGGTGCCGGCGCTCTCGCCGGTGCCGACGATCTTGTCGAGCTTGCCCTGGCCGTTCCAGGTCAGGGCCTTGGTACCGGCGGTGGTGGTGATGCCGGCGGTGTTGCCGCTCGCGTCGTAGGTGTAGGAGGTGACCTTGGTGCCCGCGGTGCTGGTTTCCGTGGAGGTCATCAGCGCGTGCGGGCCGCCCGTGCCGCCGCCCGTCTTCGGGTCGGAGGACGGGGCGTTGGGGCCGGTGCCGAAGGTCTGGGTGACCGTCGTGTCCTTGGCCGCGTTGCCGGTGACGTCCTTCTTGACCAACTTCTTGCGGTTGCCGAGGTTGTCGTAGGTGTACTGCTGCCAGTACGGGGCCGGGCCGCCCACGCTGGGCTTGCCCGTGCCGTCGACGGCGGGTCCGGTGGCGTTGGTGCAGCTTCCGATGCCGCGGACGCTGGGCTGGGGGGCGGTGGTCTGGGTGCCGGTGTCGGTCCAGGCCTGGGTCAGCCGCCCGAGGTAGTCGTGGGTGAAGCACTGCAGGTCACGGGCCGTGCCGTTCTGGGTGTCACCGATCGAGGTCAGCTGGCCGACCTGGTTGTAGGTGTAGTCCACGACATCGACGCTCGCGGCGGCACCGGTCTGTGCGTCCAGGATGGAGCGGACCGGACGGCCACTGCCGGCGTCGTAGTCGGTCGTGGAGACGATCTGCGCTCCGGTGTTGCCGACTGTGGTGCGGATCGGCCGGGAGTAAGGGTCGTAGCGCATGTCCACGACGTACGGGGTCCGGGTGAGACCGATCTTGCCGTCGAGCGAGGTGAAGTTGCCGGCGATATCGCTGCCGAACGTGAGCGTCTCGACGCCGAGGCCTGCCTTGGGGATGCCCGGCAGGGCAGTCGTCATCAACTGCCCGTAGGCATCGTACTTATTGGTCGTCTGGTAGGTGCCGGCCAGTTCCTTTTCGGCTGCCGGGATGGTGACCTTGGTGCCGAGGGGGCGATAGCCGCCGTCGTAGCCGGTTACCTCGGAGACGTAGGCGCTGCCCGTATTGCCGCCCACATAGCGGGTGGTGGCATCGGGCTTGCCGAGTGCCTTGGCATCGTAGGTGAAGGCGCCGACCTGCTTGGCCGGGTCTACCGCAGTGCCTTCATACGTCGCGATGGTGCGGCCGAGAAGGTCAGCGACCGTGGTGGCGCTCTTGCCGCGGGCGTCCGTGGCGGTGACGAGGTTCTTGCTCTCGTCGTAGACCGTGGTGCTGGTGCCCGCGTCGGGGTCGGTGGTCTTCACCGGACGGCCGAGGAGGTCGTAGGTGAAGGTCCACTCGTTGCCGGCGGAGTCCTTGCGCGACAGCTCCTGGCCCTGGGTGTTGGAGACGTAGGTCGTCTCGTCGTAGACGCCGGTGGGTGTGTTGGTCTTGTACTGGCGCAGGACGGAGGTGAGGCCGTTGGTGACGGTCGCCGTGGCGAAGCCGCCGGCCGGCGGGGTGGTGCGGGTCTCGTCCGCGCCGGGGTACTGGGTCGTGGAGCGGGACTGCTCCACGCCGAACGACTGGAAGATCGATGCCATCGTGCGGCCGAGGCCGTCGAAGACCTGGACGGTTTGAGCCGGGATCTTGCTGTCGGGCTGGACACCGCCGTTGGGCAGGAACAGCGCCGCGGACGGTGAGTCCTGGTCCGTGTAGTAGGCGGCGCTGGTCTTGGTCTGCCAGCCGTGGGAGTCGAACAGCGCGTCCGTGATCATCCGGCCGGCTACACCCGAGGGGGTGCTGGCCTGGGTCTGGCGGACCCGGCCGAGACCGTCGTAGATCGAGTACGAGGACGTATAGGAGCCGTTGTTCATGAGCGCCTGGCTCAGAACGGCGGACGGCGCGTTAGTACCGTTCATCGAGTACGAGTACTTGCGGACCGGGAGGTCCTTTGTGGAGTCCTGACCGGGCTGCCAGATCGACACGACCCGACCCAGCGCGTCATACGCGCGCTCGGCGACGTGGCTGTTCTCGTCGGTGGTCTTCAGCGGCTGCGAACGGCCGATGTCGAGGGTGGTCGTCGACTTCCAGCCCAGCGGGTTTGTGTGCGTGACAGAGCTGGGCAGGACGCCGGTGGCCGGGGTGTACTCGGTCGTGGTGACCGCGCCGCCCGGATGGGTGGCATCCGTTCGGACCTTGTTGGTGTTGCTGGTGACACGGCCGTAGGCGTCGTACGTGGACGTGGAGTTGAGACGGTAGACCGGCTTGCCGGTGCCGTCGTACTTCTCCAGGACCTCCGTGCCCGTGCCGTCGGCCGTCGCTCCGACCTTGCCGTAGGCGAGCCCGTCGAAGTACGAGCGGGTGTCGCCGACGGTGTTCGCGGCGGTCGGGGTCTGACCGCAGACACCGGAGATGACCAGGGTGCGGGAGGCGAGCTCAGTGACGGCACCGCCGGGTCCGGTTGGGTACTCGAAGGTGGTGCACAGACGCTGGTCGGTGCGGGAGATGTCGCTGTTGTCGTCGACCTGGAGGGGGCGCGTCGTGAGCGTGGTGTCATACGTCGACGACCGCTCGCCGGTGCGCCACGTGCCGTTGGCGAGCTTCGCGCGGCTGGTGACCTTCGCGGTGTTCACCGCGCGGGCGGTGATGGCGGGCATGCCGGCGGACTGGTTGCGGGTCGCGGTGACCGGGCCGACCCACGGCGTGGTGACCTCGTCCGAGACGACGGCTCCGCCGTCACGGTCGTAGGTTTCGCTCTGGCGGACGAACCCGGACAGGACCTCCTCGTCCTTGATGCTGCCGCCCTGCGCATCGGAGACGTTCACGCTGCGCGTGGAACCGTTGGCCAGGACGTCGCCGTCCATACCGCGCAGGTATGTCGTGACGCTCTTGGTCCGCGGGGCCTCGCTCGCGTTGCCGTTACCGGTGCGGGTCGTCACCGTGGCGAAGCCGCGGAACTGGTCCCAGGTACGGGTCTTGGGGTCGGTGAACTCCGAGTCGTTGCGGTGCCAGGCGATACCGCCACCGTACTCGTAGTCGGTGACCGTGGAGACCTGGCCGCCGACCTTGTCCTGCTGGGTGACCGACTGGACGACCACCTTGTTGAACCAGTCGTTGACCGGGTCAGGGTAAGACTGGCCGGGCAGGTACCACTTGACCGGCATGCAGGCCATTGTGTTGCCGTCTTCGGAGGACGGCATCGTGCCCGCGAGTCGCGAGCACTCGGGGGCCTTGTAGGCGACGTTGATCTGGCCGCCGGTCTCGGTGGTGATCGTCTGGATCCGCGGACGCCGGTAGCTGGGGGCGGAAGCCTCCGTGCCGTCGGGACGCTTGACGACACCGTCCACGCGGTTGGGGATCTGCACCGCCTGGAAGAAGACCTCGGGGAGCTTGATCGCGGTCTTGTTGTTGGAGCCGGTGCGCTGGATCGAGTCGATCCACAGGGTCGGGGAGGTACCGTCACCCGGGTCCTGGAACGACTGCTTCAGGTCGTAGGTGTCGACCCGGCGGTAGTCGGTGCCCGTCCACACCTCGGTGTAGATCTGCGGGAACTTCTTCGTCGTGAAGAACGTCGGCGACAGGTTCAGGCACTGACCGGTAGCCGGACACTCCTGGTCGATGGGGGTGTCGGGCCAGGACTTGGCGTTCGCCTTGATCCGCTGAGCGGGGTCCGTGCAGGTGACGGTCCCGATCACGACACAGCGCTCGGCGTTGGTGATCGTGATCTGGGCGGCCGGCTTGACCGTGCCCTTCGCGGCGATCTGGTCGGGCAGGCGCTGGCCGTAGCCGATCCAGGTCGGGTAGCTACCGCGCTGGTACTTCGTGTTCGTGCCGGTGCCGTTGTTCTGGCCGCCGCCACGCCCGTAGAAGTTGTCCTCCTGCTCGTAGCGGTAGGTCACCAGGTTCTGGTGCGGGTCCACGACGTAGTCGAGGTTCCACTGCCAACCCAGCTGCTGCCACGAACCGTTCGCGGGAGTCTCCGCGCCCAGGCACTTGTCCTGACCACTGTTGAAGTACACCGGAACCGTCGAAACCGACTTCGCTTCCGGGTCGGTGCCGTCACCGCCGGGCAGGCGGTTAGCGCCGAAGTAGTACTGGGTGCCATCGGTCGTGGTGACCTTGAAACCCTCACCCTTCCAAGCAGCATTCCGCTGCCCGGTCAGACGCTCGATCTTCGTCCCGTCCTCACCCTGAAGGTGATAGACACACGTCGTGTCGTCACGGACGATCTGACCCGCGTGACCCGCCAGGCTCAGGGACAGGATGTCGCCCGCCCAACACTCGTCACCGGACTCCGCGATCCCCGCGTCCTTGCAGCCCTTGTACGAGCGCGAGATCGAGCCGGGGCTCCAGTCCCAGCCCTCACCGAAACCGGACGCCTGCGCATTCGTCGACGCCGTACGACCATCGATCGAGGAAGAGTCGTAGCCCAGGCCCACACTCGGCCCCGGGCCGGCGATGGAAGAGGGAACCTCCACCGTGTAGCCGTACGTGAAGTTCGCGGCGTTCGCCCCGGACTGCCACGAGGCGGAAGGCGCCAGCGGGGTCGCAGTGTAGTCACCGCTCGCACCCGACGGACCCGGCTCCACCGCGAGCGCCATCGCCTGTGGCGCCAGCACTCCGGAAGACATCGGGGACACGGAGGAAGGCGAAGCCGACTTCAATGCCTTGGTGTTCAGGGGCGCCGTCGCCTTGGGGACGTCGACCTCCGCGACCAGGCGGCCCGACGCGTCCCGGTGGGAAGCGACCGGGGTACGAGTCGTGCAGCCCTCGGCGCCGGGGGTCGTCAGCGCACAGTCGGGAAGCCGCACCACACGCGCACGGTCCCCCCAGTTCGCACCGGTCGTCTTCGACCATGCCGAGACGTCGAAACCGACCTCGACCTTGCCCGAGACAGCCGTACCCACGGCGTCCGTCAGGGCGACGAGCGCACCGTCGACACCGGCCGCACGCGTCTTGGCCTCGTCCTTGACCTCTACCCGCAGCGAGCCCTCGCCGGGTCCACCAGCACCGGCAGCAGGCGCGGTGGCGAGCTCGGAGAGCTTCGCGGAAGGCTTCGAACCGGAGCGTGCGGAGAGCCAGACCGGAAGCTCGCCTGCCTTGACGGGCTTGGTGGCGGAGCTGGCTTTCGATTCACCGGCCGAGCCGAGCGGAACGGTCGCGGCGCCGGTCGGAGCCTTTGCCTTCGCGTCCGGGTTCCACGGCTTGCCGGCCGGAGCCTTGGCGTTGACCGGCTTGGAGTTCGAGCCCTTGACGGGCTTGGTCTGGGGTAGCGCCGTCTGCGGCGGCACCCACACCTTCGGCGGCTTGGCCGCCGCTTCGGCCGCGGGCAAGCCCAGGCCGGAGATGAGCACCGCGAGCACGGCGATCATCGCTACACGTGGTCTCTTCGCGCGTACGCGCAAAGACAGACCACCCTGACGAGACAACAAAATCCCCCCACAGGAAAGGAATGAGAAGAACCGGATCTGGCTGAGTCCGGATCAGGCGACCCTTAAAAGACTGGGCCCAGCCCGAAAGGGCCTGATCCATCGGATTCAGGCCCTCTTGGCCACAGCTTGGGTACATCGACCGCCGACCGTCCCCCTCATCACGAGAGGGGCAGTCGGCAGCAGCGCTGGTTACAGGTACCAGCTCTGGGGCGGGTGGTTGGGGTTGGCGACGTGCGTCCACTGCTGCGCGGGGGCGCCGTCGATCTTGCTGGAGTTCTCGATCTCCAGGGTCTTGCCGCTGTTGACGTTGGTGATGTTCAGGTTGCCCGTGGTGCCGATGGACTGAAGGGTCCAGCGCTGGGTCGCGATACCCCCACAGGTCCACTGCTGGGCGCGGGCGCCGTTGTCGGGGCTGGAGTTGTTGATCTCCAGGCACTTTCCGCTGTTGGCGTTGACGATCTCGTAGACGCCCTCGGTCGTCGTGGGCCGGAATTGCCACTGGGCTCCGGCCTGGCCGAGGCAGGCCCACTGCTGGGCCACCGCGCCGTTGTCGGGGCTGGAGTTGTTGATCTCCAGGCAGGAGCGGCTGCCCACGTTGTGGATCAGACCACCGGCCGGCAGCGTGGGTGCCTTGCCGTTGTCGGGCAGCGGGGCGGGAGCGGGCAGGGCGGCGGTGCCGAGGCTGGTGGTGGTCCAGCGCTGGGCGTCGATGTCCGCGCAGTCCCACAGCTGGAGCTGGGTCTTATTGGCGAGGGTGTTGTTGTTGCGGTCCAGGCAGCGCTGGGCGTTGATGTTGAGGTATCCGCCGTCGGCGCGGACCTGCCACTGCTGGTTCGGGGTGCCCTTACAGGTCATGAGCTGAATGAGGGTCCCGTTGGCCGTGCCGCTGTTGGTCGCCTCTACGCACTTGCCCTGGATGCGCAGGGTGCCGTCGTCACGCGAGGTGATCTGCTGCGCGGCGGTCTGGTTGCAGGTGTAGATCTGGATCTTGGTGCTGTCGGCGGTCTGACCGTTGTCGGTGTCGATGCACGTGGTGGCAGCGCTGGTGACGGTGACGGGGCCGGCCGCGTCGGGGGCGGTGATGGAAGCCGCGTACGGGTAGACGGCGAGGTTGCTGACGCCTCCGTAAAGGCCCTGCCCCATGGGGCTCGGCGCACCCTTGGCCTGGAAGCGGCCGAAGACGAGGGGGCCGCTCGGTGCGGGGCTGTTGGTCTTGCTGTGCTGCCCGGAGCCCACCAGCACGCCGTTCGCATACAGGCTCATCCGCCCGGTGGTCGCGTTGTAGACGGCGGTGAGTCGTGTCCAGACGTTGGGGTTGATGCGAGCCTGGGCGTTGATGGTGTCCGTGTTGTCGTACTGCCAGCCGGACGTGGGCTTGGTCGGGTTGGTGAGGGCGAAGCGCCAGGTGCTGCCGTCGGGGTCGGGGTAGAGGAGGAAGTCGCTGCGCTGGGTGCTGGTGTTGTCCTGGCTGACGATGACGCCGCCTGCACCCGAGGCCTTTGCCCAGGTGCTGATGGTGAAGCTGTTGCGGGTGTCGATCACTGAGGCGGAGGCCGTGAGGGTCGACGAGGGGCCGCTGAACGCGGCGAAGCTGGTGCGGCGTCCGTCGATGGTGCCCGTCGGCCAGGTGAGGTTGGCCGCGGTTGCCGGGTAGGAGCCGGTGTTGCTGGCCACGGTGCCGTCAGCGGTCTGGCCGGTCAGGTCCCATCCCGCGATGGGCCTGTTCAGGTTGCCCTGGGGTGTGGTGGTCGCGGCGAGGCCGGTGACGTCGGGGTGGGGCACCTGCGCGGTGGGTGCGGTGCCGATGCCCTTCCAGGAGACGAGCTGCTGGTTGGTGTCAACGGCCCACAGGTCCGGGATGCCGTCGCCGGTGAGGTCGCCGTCGGAGCCGACGCGCGGGAAGCGCGCGGGATCAATGGTTGCCAGGACGGCTCCCTGGGCGGGATTCGCGAACGCGCTCAGGTCGGGAGCCTCGGGTGTTCCCTTGACGGGAAGGACACGGATGGCCCCGTCGGACTTCGAGCGGGCCCACAGCGTCGGCAGGTCGGTGCTCTTGGCGCGGCCCGGGGTGATCAGCTCGTAGCCGTCCCACTGCTGGTCGTTTGCCGAGAGCAGGATCGCCTGGGAGTCGACCTGGTTGGTCGGACCTGCCAGGCCCAGCCACAGCCGCCCGTTCTCCACGTAAAGGAGGGTGGAGCGGTGGAGGGCGTACTGGCCAGTGCCGGCCGGGATGGCGGAGTCGCCCTCCAGAGGGGCGCCGAAGGCCGCGATCTGGGTGACCTTCGACCAGTCGGATCCGTAGCCGTACTCGGAGCAGGGCACGCTGGTGGAACCGTCCGACATGACGCAGTCGGTGGGCTTCCTCACCTCGAGGCGGCCTTGACCGTCAAAACGTCCGCTCTTGGGATCGTTGGGGTAGAGGTAGAGCTTGGTGTCGCCGGGCTGGTGGGCGATCAGGTCGTCGACGTTCTTGTAGCCGAGGCTGCCCCGGTGGGTGGTCTGGGTGTTCGTCCAGCCGTTCCCGGTCGGAGACGATTTGAAGCCGGCCCGGGGGTCGGTGTCGTCGGCCGTCGCGAAGGGCGCGTTGGGTGCGGTGTTGGGGTCGGTGCCGCCGCTGATCCGGCGCAGATCGCCTGCGGAGTCGGGCAGCAGGGCGTCCGGGACATTGTCGCCGCTGACGTCACCGAAGACGGGCTTGGTGGGGTTGTTCGGGTTGGACGGTGCGTAGTAGCTGTACACGGCGGGCTGGGACAGGTTGCCCGCGTCGTCCTGCGTCTGCAGGTAGACGAAGTTCGTGCCCCACTGCGCGGGCGTGACCTGGATGTCAGCCGTGCCATTGGCCAGCTTGACGATGCCAGCCGTGGTGTCGGTGCACTTCCAGCCCGTCGCCGCGGCCTTGACAGGGTCGGTGGTCCAGCGGGCACAGGCCAGCCCCGAGGAGCGGCCGCCACCGACGGGAGCGGGATCGGTCCCGGTGAGGGTGAACGTTCCCGCCTCGCCGACGTACTTGACCGGCTTGGCGTTGAGCGTGCCCGAAGCCGGGAAGTCGGTGGACACGACCGCGGCGGTGGGCGGTGTGCGGTCGACCTGGAAGTAGCAGGGGGTGCTGGGGTCGCTGGCGAGCGTGTCGTCCGTGGTCTGGGCCTGCCAGCCGTAGCGGTGGCCGTCGGTCAGGGCGCCGGAAGTGACCGTGACGTCTCCGCTGGCCACCCAGCCGGTCGCGAAGTTCGAGGTGCTGTTGCCGTTGTCGTTGTCCCAGAGCTTGAAATTGGTGTTGAGGGTCTGGCCGGTGGGCGAGTCGGCATTCACCGTGAGTGCGGTGTTGGTGTTGGCTCCGAGCCAGCCTGCGGTGTTCCACGGGCTGCAGGGCGCGTAGCTGTTGGTGCTCGCGAACCCGGGCGTCGGCCCCGTGCGGAGGTTGGTCACCTTGGGCTTGATGTCGTACGTGACGACGAGGTGCGGGGCCTGGCCGCTCTTGGCGCTGAAGCGCTGGCGGTAGTACTTGTTGAACTCGTCGTCGGGGGCGAAGCCGAAGGTGAAGTTGGACCAGCCGTTGGCGACGGCCGTCTTGATGGTGTCGCGTACGCCGTAGTCGATCTCGCCGGTACCCGACCACCACACCGTGCCGATGTTCCGGCAGCCGGCCATGACAGAACCGGTACCGCACGGCTGGCGGTTCCAACTGGTCGGGTCGCTGATGGTGCCCGTGTCGTACAGGCTCATCGGGGTGCTGGTGGACGGGCTGGCGGAACTGACGATCGTCGCCTTCAGCCGTGCTTCGAGCACCACCGCGGACTGGTCGTGCAGGAAACGCGGGATGCCCACCTGGAAGTAGGCACGGCTGCGCCCCTCGATGGTGCACGGGGGATTGCCGCTGATATAGCCGCAGTAGCCCGCGGCCGGGGTGTCCTGCCCGTACTGCGTGCCGTTGTATTCGTTGGTGGTCGGGTAGGCCTCCTGGACCTGCGCCCAGGCCTCCATGCCACCGTCCGTGGTCGGGTTCCAGCCCGGGTCGATGAACCAAGGACCGGTGCCCTTGCCGAGAGCCTGCGTGTCAGGGGCCAGGTCGATGCCGCCGCTAGTGGCGGTGGCCGCGACCTGGGCCACGGTGGCGCCCTCGCCGGGACCGTCGGAGGTGGAGGCGTCCGGGGTGGCATCGGCGGTCCCGGCATCGGCGGCCATGGACCGGGCCGAAAGCCCGCTCGGAGCCTTCTGCGCGGCGGAGTCCCACATCACCGGGGCGGGGGCGGTGAAGCGCGCCTTCCCGTCCGTGTCGGCGGCCCGGAGGTTGCCTGCCGCGTCGGCGTTCACCGTGAGCCCGTCGGCCACCACGTTGAGGTGCAGCTTCTTGACCGTGGGGTTCGCCGCGGCCTGTGCGGTGCGCACCACCAGGACCTGGCGCCAGCCGCCGAGCGTGGTGGCGGTCAGCTCCAGGTCGACGTCGGGCAGGACGTTCTTGTACAGGGCGCTGTCGCCGTTGAGCTCGGGCTTGGGGAGCGCGAACGGCGCCTTGATGGCGAGCTTCTTGCCGTCACCCGTGGCCATGGTGGCCATCGGACCCTCACCGCCGCCGGAGAACGCCAGCTTTGACGGCACGGCAGCCGGGGCGATTGTGCCGTCAGGGTTGGCACGCAGAGTGGTGTCGATGCCCTGCCAGGTGCCATCGGCCTTGCGTAGGCGTTGTGGAACGGGCGAGGCGTCGGTGCCGAGAGTGCCGTCGGGGTTGGCGACGGTCTGCGAGGTCGCCGTGGTCAGAAAGCCGACGCCGACGGGCTTGCCCGTGCTTTTGGCTTGAGCCCGCGCTGTGTCGAGCGCCGTTTCGTCCGCAGTCCGGGTCTTGGGTGGTGAGGCGGGCCAGCTCGCGTCGGCGGGACCGAAAGTGCGATCGCCGCTGGCGGCTGCGGCGGCCGGAGCCGCCAGAAGGCCAAGGCCCAGGGACAACGCGGCAACGCCGGAAACCGGGCGCCACCACGCCTGGAAGGCGCGCTCGCGTGGCGAGGGCCCCTGCCTCGGTATCCACGAAGGGGAAATAGAAGGCCTCAAGGCAGAGATCCTCGCTGATGAAATAAGAGCCGGGTAAAGTCCGCCTCACTTTCGCTTCGCAAAGATCAAATTGTCAACGAACCCGGTACTCCGATTGCCCCATTTGACCGATGTGTTGACTGGTGCACCTTGGTGATCTCGATCACTCCTGGATCGGGAAACTCGATGGTTTTAATTGAGGGTGCAGCAGATGCGGGGTCCCGAAAGCGGCGGCAGAAGGCGTGGGGGCGACGTGGGGCGGTGGCAACTCGCCATAGTCGTCACCGCGTGGCGATCGGGGGCGCGATTCGGCCAGATCCACACCGAACTCGCCAGCGGCGCAACGAAGATGGCTGGTTATCCCCCCGGAAGTCTGAAGCCTGGCCGAATTTCGCATGCGAATGGCGAAGCCGAGTTCAACCGATGAATTCTGCCGAAGAGCAAGGAAGTTGAGTCCGAGAGGGAGGGCGGGAAGCTACCCGACCACCGTATGACTCAATCTCGCGGCACAAACACGAGCCCCGCCCCCCGGACGCGGCTGAGTAGGTCCAGGGCCGGAGGCGTCCCCACTGACCAGCTCTCGTAGAGCAGCTCTGCTGGGGGGATGCCCGACCCGTGACGGGGGAAGACGCCTTGCCCAGGGGGAACGACTCCTTGAGGGCGGTGAATAGCGAGCCCGCCCGGACGGCGCCCCGATCTACGTGATCCTCGACAACCTCTCCGCCCACCTGAACTGGAGAATCCGCAGGTGGGCGGCCCAGAAGAAGGTCGAGCTGTGCTTCACCCCGACCTACGCCTCATGGGCCAACCCGATCGAGGCGTACTTCGGACCGCTACGGCAGTTGACCCTGGCCAACTCGAACCACCACAACCACACCGTCCAGCACCGGGCCCTGCACGCCTACCTCTGCTGGCGCAACTAAAACGCTCGCCACCCCGATGTCCTCGCCGCGCAACGACGCGAACGCGCATGAATCCGCAGCGAAAGAGGCATCCGCCGGGGCGGCAGCCCAGTCACAGCACTAGCCAGCGACAGGGCAGGCGGGAACCCGCGTTCCAGCCAGCCCCGTGTGCAGTCACCTCATTCCCGGTGGCTACACTCGGCCAACTCGTGATCATCCCGCGCCACTGCCCCGGGCCTTCAGACCGGCCGGACGTGTGCCGATGCGCCACGAGTCTTCTGCCGCGGCGTCATGCCGCCTTTTCACCACGGGGGACTTTTCCATGTCACGACGATGGGGCCGGATAGCGGCCACCGGCGGCTGGGTCGCCGCGCTGCTCGCCACTGCTCTGGGCACCGCTGCTCCGGTATCGGCGGACGGCTCCTACAGCTTCACCTTGGGTGATGCCCCGACGCTCAACCCGGGCCAGTCCCAGTTCGGGGTAGGTGGCAGGGGGTCGGGTACCGCCGACGGCTACCTCATCTACGCGTTCGCCACCAAGCCCCTCACCGGCCAGGCCGGAGACGGAGCCGGGCTGCCCGCCGGGATCACCTTCAAGACCGATGAGCCCAGCAACTGCACGCCGGTCACCGGCTACACCGCCGTCTACAAATGCCGCGTCTACGGCGACTACGGCGACAACGGTTTCCGGCCTGGCCCGCACGTCGACATCGCCGCCGACACTGCGGACGAGACCACTGCCTACTACGGTGCCGTCTACTATCCCCGCGGCGGGGACCTGGATGCCGCCGTCAGGCAGGCCCAGACCGTGGGCACCGCACCGGCCGACGGCACCCACGGGACTTCCCACTTCACCGTGCTCACCGCGGAGCACGTCGCCCGCAACACCGTCACCTTCATCACCCCCGACATACCCGCGGGTACTCCCACGAAGCAGACCCTGCGCATCCACGCAGTCGACAAGGGCCGCTTCTCGGTGTCCTTCGGCCAGGGGGGCGGCCAGCCCAACTGGTGGGATCACAATGTGGACATCCGTGTCACCCAGGTCAGCTCCGGCGCCACCGCTCAGTGCACCCTGGTCCGCCACGGCGGGATGAACGACTTCGCCTCTGGGGCGTCCTCCCTCGGCTGCGACGTGACGCCCGGCGATGTCGACATCACCTACAGCGTCCTCGCCGCACCCGGCACGGAAAGCTGGAAGATCGGCGGATGGGCCTTCTACCAGGTCTACACCTACGGCGGTAGCCCCCAGCCGACGAGGGGCAACTTCGCTATCCAGGGCACACCGATCCGCGACCGCGTCCGCCTCCTGGCACGCGACGCCAACGGCGGGCTGTTTGATTACGGCGGCACCGGCAAGGGTGACACCCCCTTCCGGGACCGCTACCAGATGGGGACCGGCTGGGGCATCTACAACGCCATCACCAAGCTGTCCCCGCTCCAAGCGGACCAGACTGCCGGCGACCTCGTCGCCCGGGACGCCGACGGCGTTCTCTGGTACTACCGCGGCATCACCGGCCCCTATGGCGGTCTGGCCGACCGTGTCCGCCTGGGAGCCGGCTGGAACACGTACAACACCCTCACCGGCGCGGGCGATCTGAACAGTGACGGGAAGGCCGATCTCCTCGCCCGTGACGGCGCGGGCGATTTCTGGCTGTACCCGGGTACCGGAAACCCGAAGGCTCCGTTCGGTGACCGCATCCGTATCGGCTGGGGCTGGAACGGCTACAACACCCTCGTCGGCGGCTCCGACCTGAGCGGTGACGGGAAGCCCGATCTCCTGGCCCGCGACGGCGCCGGTGACCTCTGGCTGTACCCCGGCACCGGAAACCCGAAGGCCCCCTTTGGCGACCGCATCCGCGCCGGCTGGGGCTGGAACGCCTACAACCAGCTCACCATCCCGGGCGACCTCAACTCCGACGGCAACGCGGACCTCCTGGCCCGCGACGGCGCCGGTGACCTCTGGCTCTACCCCGGTACCGGGAACCCGAAGGCTCCCTTCGGCGACCGGATCCGCGTCGGCTGGGGCTGGAACGGCTACAACCAGCTCCTCTAGACGGGGCCGGGACTGACGCGGTGGCTAGCGCTCCGCTTCCCCTTCGGCCCCTACTCGGCCAACTCAGCTGACTCTGTCCCACCTCGTGCGCCTGTCCCGACATTCCTTGCCGGGGCGGGCGCACTGGTATTCCGGGACTAACCGGGTTCGCGCCGCGCTGTCGGGAGCGTGTCGGAGAAGGTCCCCACGGCGGGGTGCAGAGGGGGCTCGCCGTCCCCGCTGAGGTTGGCGTGGCCGAGCATGCTGCCGCCGTCGAGCAACGAGGTCGCCACGCCGGGAATCACGTCAGACGAAATGGCCCCTCGCTTCCTCCAGCGGTCCGCGCAGCAAGCTGCTGAGCGCCTCGTACCTGTCGCTTTCCAGGAAGTAGCTTCCTGTGTGGTGGTTGAGGAAGAAGCGTCCGGTCGTGTCGATGAGGATCATCGACCGGTCGAACGTGTCGTAGCCGACCGGGAATACGGCTGTGCCGAGGTTGGCGGCCAATTCGGCCACGTCCTCGCCGCTCTCCTCATAGATCCAGTGCGGAGTGAACACCGCCGCGTCCGGCGGATCGCCGGGGATGTCCAGCCGCAGGTTCCCGTACTCGCGTACGAAGTCCACCGCGGTCCGGATCGATTCCAGGGGGAAGCCCTCGGCCGCGTACCTGGGGTATCGCCGAGGTGAGCCCAAAAGGGGCCACGGGATGATCTTGAAGTCCTGATGCGCTTGGACTCACCTGCGGCGGCGGGCGGCGGGGTCGCTTTCGGCGACGTGTCGGGCGACCGAGTCGACGCCGGGACGGGCGTACCGCTCCAGGGAGCGGACGGATGCGTGGCGGGAGCGGGCCAGCAGCATCGGGGTCGAGGTGCCGTCCTCCGCGTCGTGCGTCAGGGCACTGTGCCGTAGCCGGTGAAGCGTCCAGCCGTCCAGGTCCTCGATGTCCTCGGGTGAGGCGAGGGGGGTGGCCAGCAGTCGGGTGTTCTCCTCGAAGATCTCCTCAGCGCGGCGGTAGGAGAGCCGGGCACGGCCGGTCTCCGGGCACACGTCGAGCGCCGGTGTTCCGGCCAGGGCCTTGCGGTCGGTGAGGAACAGCGGGCCGCGGGTCCGGCGGGCGATGAGTCGGGGCAGGAGCTGTGCGGTGCCGGACTGCCAGTGAATCCACTCGGTCTCCCCGCCCTTGGCGGTGATCCTGCCCCGCTTGTCCTGCGGGTAGAGGTCTTCCACGTTGAGGCACAGCACCTCGTCGGCCCGTGCGGCGGACTCGTAGAGCATCTTCCACTGAGTCTTCTCCTGCAGCGCGACGTCGAGGCGCCACAAGGCGGCGATCTGGTTCTCCGCGAGGGCCTTGGCGCGGTCGGGTGGTGCCGGCCGCCGCTCGATGCCGATCGTGGGATCGCCTTCGATCCAGCCTTGGTGCTGCCACCAGCCGATTGCCTTACGTGCGATGGACAGTTCCCGGTTGACGGTGTCGGCGTCCATCTCGTCCGCCCGTGCCGCCGCCAGCTCGGCCAGTACCTCCGGCAGTGCCGGGTCGTCGATCGCGGCGACGGGGAAGAGGGGCGGCTTCGCGCCCCGGCGGGCGGGTCCGGTCGGCGACGGTTCGCCGGCGAGCATCCAGCCCCACGTCGTCAGCGAGATCCGGTAGATGCGAGCGGAGGACTTCGCGATGCCCGCGCCGGTGAGGTACCGATCGACCGCCGCGGTGTACGACGCGCGAGGGGCAGACGGGGGCACCACCCGGGCGCACGGCACCCGAAACGCGCCCTCGCTCCCGAGTTCGGTCACTGGTTCGATCGGCACGCTCGCCCCGCTTCCCGGCACCGCCGCAGTAAATGCGTACACCTCGCCCCGGCGGTCGGAATGGCCCGCCGCAGGTCGCGGTGATCACCGTAGGGGTCTGCCGCAGTAAATCCGGCATTTACTGCGGCGGACCAGAGCGCCGGCGGATGGACGGTGGTCACCAGTCGCGGCTGGAGTCCACGCCTTCGATCAGCGCCGCGCGAGCGGCGGACAGATCGCGCCCGGCAACTGTCTGTGCTTCGTCCGCCAAAAAGTCCAGTGCGTCGAACAGGTCCTCGCGTTCCACGGTCTCGATGAAGCGCGAGCGGCTGTCCATCGCGTTGAAGGCGACGCCGAAGGCGTGTCCGATCTCCGCGATGTTGCCGTGGTGCTCGCCTCCGGTGACTTCGGCGAGGAATGCGTCTCGGGTGGCCTTGTACTGGGCAACAGCCTTGCGGTACGCGGCGCGGGGTATGTGCTCGCTGCCGTCCCAGTCGCGGAGCGGTTTGGCGGTGTTGGCGGCGACCCATTCCGGCTTGCGGGCACCGCGGACGTCGAGCTCCACTCCGTGCCGCACGTGGGGACGCCAGGCCTTGCGCATCGCGGCCGCGTAGTCGGCCGGAATGCCGTACAGCGAAACCTCCTCCAGCTCGGGGAGGTGGCGGGGCAGCAGACAGTCGGACGCGTCCATCCCAAACAGCTCTGTGATGGCGAGCGCCTGCAGCTGCGGCAAATGGTTCAGCGCTCCTGCCGAGGTGAGCGTGCCCAGGTTTCCGGACAGCGACAGGCGGGTCAGATCCGGGAAGGCGGCGACGAGGCCGGTGCAGTCGAGCCGGGTGATCCCGCGGACGGTGAGGTGTTTGACGCCCGCCCGTACTACGCCGCGGGTGTGTTCGGCGGCCAGATCGTCGGCTGTGTACGTCAGCGCATACGGGGCATGCCAGTCCTCGCGGTCGCCGCCGTCCCAGTGCCGCTGCCGGGCCAGTTGTTCACCCCGCCCCCATGCCGAGCCATAGGAGTACGAGGGTTCGGTCACCAGCGGGGGCAGGGAGCCGATCACCGTGAAGCTTCTCGGGAGGACCCACCCGTGGTTGCAGTGGGAGAGTTTGCCGCTCCAGTTGTGGTGCGTGAGCCGGAGTGGCTGCACATCGCCCAGGTCGGCCACGGCCGCAGGCTCGGGCCCGGACCAGTCCAGTTCGAGAACCGCAGCGCACTTTGCCGCGGCGTCGAGGCCGGTGACCTGCGAGGCGGTCCAGGCACCGAGCGCCTCGGAGTACACCGCGACGACGTCGCCTACGGCGACCGGCCTCGGTGGTTGGTCTCGTTTCATGCCCGGATGCTAGCGGCCCGCGTCCCACCCGCTGCGTCCGAGGGACGGTCTCGGTGCGCAGGGCCGTGACCCCCGGCCAGCGGGCGACGTACGGCCAGCGAAAACGACGCTCTGGGCTCGTCCTCGGTCTCCAATTGGCACCTGTGATCGGCGTACGCGTACCGTCCAGTACTCCAGTGCGACTTCGTGATCTAGGTGTCCGGGTGGCTACTGAGTCATCTTCAGAAGTCCGCACAACCGTTGATGATCACGCGGTGGCCGCTCCCGAACAGGTTCCACCCGCCAACTGGTGCCATGCGTGACCGCACCCGTCGGCGCAGAACCGCTCCCGGCGACGCTCGTCCGCCACCCCCAGTAGCGCGACCAACAGCCGAAATGCCTTCACACGCTCGCCCTGCGGCAGGTTAATGATCTTTGCCAGCTGCACATTCAGCTGCCCACGCATGATCAAAACCGCGGGCGTGTAAGTCGGCCGAAGGCCAGAGCGTCGCACGCTCTCGGGCCCGTCCTGCTCCATTGCGCGAGCCTGCATGCAGTGCCCGCACAGATCCCGCAAGACCTCGAATTGGTTCTCAGCTGGCAGAGCTTCGAACCACTCGACACCCCGTTCCATCGGACGCAATCCCTGAGCGAGCATGTTCAGCATCACCGTGCGCTCGTCCATCTTTCTCCCTCTGCGATCAGCCGAGGCGAGTCGCCCCCCGTGGGCCATCGAACCAGATCGTGAAGTACGACTGGCCTATCAGGCGGCCTGACCGAAGCCTTCGCTGGTCAGGCCACCCTCTCGCAGCGCGGTGAAGTCGACGTCGAGCGTCGGGTCGTACGCGTCGGGCTGGATGCCGAGCTCGTGAGTGGAGCACTCGCCGAACCGGTTGATGTGCTCGGTCAGGTACGGCGAGATGTGGGCCAGGTCCTCCGAGTCGATGGTCCATCCCTCCTCCAGCAGCTGCCGCACGATCTCCGCGATGTCCAGGGCGTTGTGGAAGATCACCGCGTTTGTGAGCAGCGCGTTGAATTTCATCGCCTTCTCCTGCTCGACCGGGTCGTTGTCGGCGATGACGCCGCGGTTGCCGAACCCGATCCACTGGGAGAACCGGTTGAACGACTCGACCTTGTTCGTCGCCGCGGTCACCCGCCGGCGCAGCGGGGCATCCGAGAGGTAGCGCAGCAGCTGCACGGTGCGGATGACGCGGCCGACTTCGCGGAAGGCGGCAGGTGGCGTTCTTCTTCGACCCGGACCGCAGGCGCTTGAGCAGCGTGGATGAGGAGATGGCGCCCTCGCGTACGGAGACGGCCACGCGCATCAGGTGGCGGAACTGGGACTCGATCAGCCGAAGTCGATGACATTCTTGCCCACCTCGCCGAACAGGGCGTCGATGTGCACGTACTCCGTCTGCTTCGACGGCCGGTAGAAGGTCATGCCCCTTCCAGTTCCTGATCCTGGGCATCAGGTCGAAGCCCAGCAGGTGGGCGAGCGCGAACACCGGCTGGGACTGGGGACGACAACAACATCACCAACGACACTGAGCCGAACGGGTGACGGGCCGGGCCCTCACGGATTCAAGATCATCCCACGGCCCCTTTTGGGCTCACCTCGGCGATACCCCGATATCAGGGATGCCGCGCCCTGGTGGTTCTGCGGCTGGACGTCCTGGACGCGGCCCACACCGAGCTCACCTCGCGGGGGGAGCTCACCCGGGACCCGGGCCGGTCGTGGAACCCGGGGCCCGGCCATGCGAGGCGGCGGTCAACATCTGGAACGCCCGCCGGGCGTTGGTGAGCCCCACCCCCTCGTCCCACCTGAGGTTAGGACGAGGGGGTGGGGGCGGGTGCCGGGGTCTCGGCGGACCAGAAGTCGGAGTGGACGTTGGGGGTGGGGATGGGGGCGCCGGCTTCGTACGTGCGTCCGTTTGCCACCTTGGTCGGCGCCGTCACCTTGGACTCGTCCACACAGGGGCTCGTGACTTCGAAGAAGGCCTGCCCCTTGTAGCCGAAGAGGACGCTGATGCCGAAGCCGTCCGAGGACTTGGCGTAGATCGCAGGCATCTCCTTGTCCGGATTCACCGTCGTGATCCGATAGCCGCTGGCCTTCCAGAAATTCTCGACCACACCGAGGAAGTTGCCGCGGCGCTCGGGGGAGACGACCGTCATCACGGTCCAGTAGCGAGTCACGTCGCAGCTGCCGGTCGTCGTCGTGTCGTGGACCCATTCGATCTCCGGCTTGATCGCCCCGACCGTCTCGTAGAACATCGCGTCGGCGCGCTCCGCCGCTCCCTGCATGTCCATGCCTGACACTGCTCCTCGTCCGTCCTTGGTGCCGTCCCTGGTGCCGTCCTTGGTACCGCCCGACTGCCCGCATCCGGCGAGCAGCGCGCCGGCCACGGCCATCGCACAGGCCAGGCGCAGGGTCCGTGTGATGGGCCTCATCGATGCTTCTCCCTCACGATTTTCTCAGGGTGTCCGGCGACGATCGTGGCGATGTTGTCCGCCGATACCTGGTCCTTCTTCGGAGTGAAGTACTGGGAGTGGGCGTCGAACCCTCCGAAGTCGCGGATCATTCTGGGGCCGTCGTCGACCAGGAAGCGCTGTGCCCCGAAGGCCTCGCTCGCCGGGTCCTTGCCGAAGTACACGTCGTCATTGCCGATGTCGAAGAGGTCACGTGCGACCGGAACCCCCAACGGGCCTCCCAGCACCCAGCCGAGCGCTGCCTCGCCCTTCGTGGGCAGGTGGGTGACCGGGTCGTTGTCGGCGGCGCCGACGAACACGTGGTCCTTGCCCACGCCGAGCTCCGTCGCCTTCTGCGCGTCCACGCCGGGGCTGCCGAGCAGGATCACATCGTCGACGCCGGGGATTCCGCCGGACTCCTTGGCGGCCGTACCCACAGTGAGGGAGCCGTAGGAATGCCCGATCGCCGTCACATGGGGGTCCTTGTTCTCGTTCGTCGCCGAGAGGCCCGCCATGAACTCGTTGTACACCGGGGCGCCCCGCTGTGCGTCGCCCTTCGACATCACGTCCACGTCCTGCGGGGCGTCGTAGCCCAGCCAGATGATCGAGGCGCTGGACGGGTCCAAGCGCCGGGCACCGATGGCCGTGTCCTGGGCCCGCTTCATCGTCTCCTTGACGAACTCGTCGTTGAGCTTGGTGCTGAGACCGGGGACGTACGCGGAGACGTTCTTGGAGGTGTCGGGGTTGCCGTACGAGACGATGGCGCGTCCGTTGCCCTCGTCCCCGATGCCCAGAAGGAACATGGGCGGGCGGCTCGGCTCGTGCAGTTTGTCCTGGATCATGCGGAGGGCGTCGAGTTTGGTCTTGGCGTCGTCGCCGCCCCGGTGCGCCAGGTCGTCGATGAGGACCGGCAGGTAGGCTCGGTTCGCCTCGTCGCGGGAGAGCGCCGGGATGCCGTCCAGGCCGCCGATCAGGTCCGGTGCGATCTCCAGGTACTCCCGGCGCTGTTCGTCGCTCAGGCCGTCCCACCACTGCTTGCGCTCGGCGGGGCTCTTGTCCTCGGGGATCCCTTCGCCGAGGTATTTGCCGGCGGTGGAGCGGACGTCGGAGGTGTCCTTGAAGACGTCCTTCAGCGTGGCCTCGGTGACGTCGAGGCCCTTCTCCGCCTTCAGAGCGCCGAGGGTCTTCGCGTACCGGGCGTCTATCTCCTGCGCGGACCGTACGGCCCGGGCGACCCGGTCGGCCACGTCCTGCGCCTTCGCCGCGTTCGGGTTCAGAGGCTTGAAGCCCGAGAAGCCGGGGTACATCGGCGACTGTCCCTGCGAGCCGAGGACGGGCGGTTCGAGCGGGAGGCGGGAGCTGCCCTGGACCTTGCTGCCCGGGGCCTCCTTCTTCGCCCCGGCCAGGTCCTCGACCTCGGTGGCCGGGTAGCTGACGGAACCGTCCTCGTGGACGGTGAAGTTCAGGGCGGCGGCGTCCGCGAGGGCCTGCTTCAACTGGTTCTGGGGCTCGGCGAGATCGGCGGCGAGCCCGTTGAGCGCCGTACGGACGAGTCCGCACTCGGTGTGCAGGTACTGGAAGTTGCGGCTCAGGCGCTGGAGTCGGCCGAGGGCAGCCTCGGCCGACTCGCTCTTCTGGGTCTCGCGGAGCTTCGCGGACATCGCGCCGTCGACCCGTAGGCGGTCGGAGTCCGAGCGGCCCGAGACCTCGTGCCATTTGTCGCCCGCCTCCGTGAACTCGGAGGTCTTGAGGTCGCGCAGCTGGAGCCAGGTGAGCGTCGTTGTGGTCATCGCTTCCCGTCCGCCTTGCCGCCGCCGTCGACGGTCTTGAAGGACGTCTCGATCGCGGTCTCCGTCTCGCCCATCTCCTTGGCGACCGTCAGCAAGCTTCCCTTGAGCTGCTCGCACTCGTCGCGCACCGCCTGGAGCCGTTCCTCCCAGGAGGTCAGCACGCTCTTGAGGACCGCGACGGAGCTGAGACCGGCGGCTCCCGCCTCGATGCCCTCGTGGCCGGGGCCGAGCGCCGACCGGCTCGTCTCGGTACTGGTACGCAGCTCGCCGGCAGTACCGGAGGCGCCCGTCCAGGGACCGCCGCTGTGCTCGAGGTCTCCGGCCCCGCCCGCGCCCCCGCCGGTCCCGGGGTCAGGGGCCGCCGAGGCCAACCTCAACGCGGGCCCGCCGTCGGCCGGTCCGAAAAGCTCCTGCCAGCGCTCCGAATAGGACACCGCTCCCCCGTCTACGTCTGCGTACCTTTGCCGCGCCCCGAGAGACTAACGCAGGCCACGCACGTGTGTGCGATTGGGAATGGTTCGTGGCCCCCAGCCCGCGTGGAGCGGACCTGGGGGCAAAGCGAGCACGGTGGTGCGATTGCTGTCCTCCATCGGGGCCGGGGCCGGAGCCTCCTCGGCCGCCCGCAGGGCAGCTGCGACGATCCGGTCACAGCGCCCCGGTGTAGGCGGCTCGATGCTCTCGACGCGGCAACGCGCCAGCAACTCCACCCGCACCTGCTCGGGCCTGCGTTCCTTGTGCGCAACGTGCTCGGCCAGATGAGCCGTCAGCTTGGCCGCATCCGCGACGCTGCACTCACGGAATCCGAGATGTCCCCGGATCTGCGCGCGGTGGTACTCGACCGTACGGCCCGTCCACTCGTAGAAACCCAGCTCAGACGCAAGAACCTGTACCTGTCGAGCCACGACAAGCGGGGCTCAGCAGATCCGGCGTGACCACCCGCGCCACGCCGCCGGTGGTCGCAAGTGGCGTACCGGCTCCAGGTTCCGCCGGCTTCGGTCACCAGGCGGGGCGGTGGTCTCGTCGCGGTGGCCGGGTGCCATCGTGTCGGAGCCGGGTCCTGGAGGACGGGTTGGCGCATCGCGGTGGCAGGCGCCAACCCGGTGCCCGGCCGGTTCAGTCGATGCCCTTGAGGTAGACGCGACTGTGCTGGCCGTCGACCTGTGCCACGGCGACGTGCAGTGCGTCCAAGTCGCCCTTGCAGGGCGCGCATACCTGGGCCTTGCGGATGCCCGGGAGGGAGTCCGGTTCCGGCAGGCCGAGGTGGGCGAAGGGGGCCACCGGGGTGCTCTCACCGGCGAACGGCACGGCCCGGGCCTTCACCGGTTCCTGTGGCTTCAGGCCTGCGAGGAAGCCGTCGACCGTTTCGGAGGGCAGGAGGAACGTCAGGAGGAGACCGTCGTCCTGGAACCCCTTCTGGTAAGCGGCCTTGGCCTCGCTCGCCGATGCGGGAATCGGCACCTGCAACTGCTGCGCGACCGTCTCCACGCTCACACCCTCCAGCCAGTACGGCGGCATCTGCCGCCCCGGCGGACGGCTCGCGTCCTGGGCAGTCTCCGAGCCGGTGTCCCCCGTACATCCGGCGATGAGACCGGCGGCGAGCAGAGCCAGGCCCGCCGACAGCGCCGGGTACCGGATCCGTCCTCGCGTACGGCTACGGCTCACCGGGCGTCCTTGTTGCGGCCGATGTCCGTGCGCGTCCCGTCGCGGCCCGGGTCCTCGGGGCCGGGCCACGCGCTCCCACTCGTCCCATGTCATCAGGTCATTCCACCACGCACCTTGATCCAGATGCGGTCGATATCCGGCCGTAGGCAGGCCAGATGGAACCTCCCAGGAGGGACGAGGAAGGCGGATCACCAGTCAGTGTGTGTGCTCTGGAGGTCGGATCCCTGGCTACCGACGATCGGGAGTACGGGGCCGGGTCGGTCATCATGGACCGGTGAACCCTCGTGACCTCGATCTCGTCATCGCCGCCGTCCATGCCGTCGGGCCGTGTCCGCCGGGCGAGGAGGCCGACTGGACGGACCGGGTGCGGGAGCGGGCCGTCGGTCTGTACGTGCTCGGGGACACGGTCGGGCAGGACATCGCCCGGCTCGACGCCGCCAAGCAGTTCACGGCCACGCTGCTGGACGTGAAGGTGGAGTCCTCCAGCACCCGCGGGGTCCTGGTCCTGCGCAACACCTCCGGCGAACTCGAGCAGCCGATCCGGACGGACCGCGGAGACTCCGAAGCCGGCCGGGCGATGACCGAACGGGCCCGTGCACTGATCGGCCACCGGGTACGGGTCTACCGGCTCAACGAGCGGATGGCCTCGAACCCGAAGCTCGAGGTACGCATCGTCGTGCACCTGGCCGACTTCGGTCTGGACACCGACCCGGTTCACGAGAACAGCGCGAAGCAGAACGTCCTGGCGGCCGCCGAAGGCGACACTGCCATGGCACAGCACGCCTGGTCGGAGGCGGGCCTCCCGGAGTCCGGGGCGGTGTCCGTGCGACAGCTGGCCGACGCCCTGGCCCGTCTCCCCCAGGCCGACGGGTAGCCCTCACGGCGGATCGCTCGCTGACTGGCTGTCCGTCGCAGAGGAGCCGATAGACGGGTCGTCACGGCCTTGGAGTCGGCCGAAGCTGCCGTGCCTGCGGGTCAAAGCAGTTGAGGCCCATCGATGAGGCGACTTCCGCAGCATGGGCAGATGCCTCGCCGGCCATGCTCCAGCGCATGGGGAAGTAGATCAAGGGGCCGCGGGCCTCCCCGATCAGCGGAGCGGTTGACCACGGTGAGGTGTCATCGTCATCTTCGGTGAGATCCGGCCACCGTTCCAAGAGCACGGCGACGAAGGCCGCTATTCGCTCAACCGGAGGAACCGCCGACCCTTCCGTATCGATGTACCGGTCATACAGATCGTTGAAGCATCGAGCTGCAGCAGCGTCATCGGCAGGCCGCTCGCCCTCCCAAACAGCAAGGTCATAACTCATGGCCGAAGACTGCCATCCCGCACCGACAGCAGCACCGGCGGACCAGATCATCCAGCCGAGGGGTGAACCGGGCCAGATCACCTGAGACGGGGGGCCAGGTCATTGAAGACGGCACACTGGCCTCGCTCGTTGGCCGGTTTCTGTAGCGCTGTCCTCCGACGCTGAACATGGGCAGAGCGCGCCGACGTCGCCATCGGGACGATCTACTACCGTTTCGAGGACAAAGAACAGCTGATCACCGCCCTGACCGAGCGGATGCTCGAACGCCGCGAGGAATACGTCGCCGAGCAGCTGCTCGCGGCCGAGCCCTTGCTCTCAGGTGTCATGGACGCCTACGCGCACGCCTTGCTGCAGCCCTCGTCGGCGACGGCTCCGCCCCGGCCGGGCGCAAGGCGTACCGCACCTACGCCGACCGGATCGCCACAGTGACGAGGAAGGAGTGACTGCGACGGACCATGCTCACGAAACTGGTGGCAGCGTCGCGGACACCCGCCGTGCGGTGTGATCTTGCGGTCGTCCGCCGGTATCAGGCTGCGGCGGGCAGCTCGGTGCGGGTGCGCTGGATGAGGTCGGCAACCTCGGGATGCCTCTTCCAGGGTGTGAGCGCGCGTGTGACGTCGTGGAGGTAGCTGTGGGCGCGGGAGGAGTGGATGTTGCTGAGGATGCGCAGCGAGGTGTTTGCGGCGGTGAGGCCGCGTTCGAGTTCGTGGTTTTGGAGGTGGCTGGTGGCCAGGACGGCCATGCGGATGCCGGTGGCGCAGGTGAAGCGGTCTGCCGGCATGGGCTCGGCCAGTGAGTTCCAGGTGAAGGCGCCCTTGGGGTCTTCGAGGTCGCGGTGTACTTCGGTGGCGTCGGCGGCGAGCCGGGCGTGGGTCATGTAGGCGAGCTGCTCCGGGTCGTGGCTGCCCGGTCGGATGGAGTCGAGCTCGGCGGTGAACTACTACGGCTCTATCACCGTCGACTACGAACGCGAGCTCGCCCAGCTCGACGAGCGGGGACACCGGCCGCTGCGAACCGTGACCGTGGACGAGGCCGGAGCCGGGCTGTAGCAGTGATCGGCCCCAGCGCCGCTATCCCTGTATCCGACGGCTATGAGGCATGTTGCCGTCTGTGCGTACGCATCAGGCTGGTTGGGATCCAACTGCACCGCAGAACGCGTTACTAGAACCCCATGCGGTTGGTGTCTTGGCCGTCATTGGCTCGTTCCTGCAGCTCGGCCAGTCCGCGGAGAGCATGCCGATCTCCGGCGTCGGCGGCCAGTCTGTACAGGCGCTCGGCATCCTGGCGGTCCCCGGCCCGCTCCCGCATCCAGGCCAGCGTGGTGTAGCAGCGCGGGCTTCCCGTGTCGGCGGCCAGCCGGGCTGTCTCTTCTGCACCTTGGCGGTCTCCTGCCCGCTCCTGGATCCTGGCTAGGGCGTTGTAGGCGCGCCAGTCTCCCGCGTCGGCGGCCAGTCTGTACAGGCGCTCGGCATCCTGGCGGTCCCCGGCCCGCTCCCGCCCCCGGCCCAGTTTGCGGAGGGCGTCGCGGTCTCCGGCGCCAGCGGCCAGTCGTGCCAGGCGCTCAGCACCCTGCCGGTCCCCAGCCCGCTCCCGCATCTCGGTCAAGCTATGGAGAGCGTCCGGATTTCCCGCGCCAGCGGCCAGTCGTGCCAGGCGCTCAGCACCCTGCCGGTCCCCGGCCCGCTCCCGCATCCAGGCCAGCGCGGCGCAGCATCGGGGGTCTCCGGCGTCGGCGGCCAGTCGTGCCAGGCGCTCAGCACCCGGGCGGTCCCCGGACCGCTCCCGCATCTCGGCCAGCATGGCGTAGGCGCCGGAGTCGCCGGCGTCAGCGGCCAGCCGGGCCAAGCGCTCGGCGTCGTAGGAGAGGCCCCTTGCTTCGGCTTCCCGACTCAGCCGGGCAAGATGACCTGAGTCTCTGGCATGGTCGGCTGCGGCGGTCCAGAACGACTTTGGAGGGCTGGCATGTTCCCGGATGGCGCGGCCGTGGGCGTCGAGGTAGTCAGCCAAGCGCGAGATACCCGGCTGTGCACCCATACCGCCGGGTCGGGGGACGGGTTCCAGGGCCGCGGCAACGCGCTGGACCTGGGCTCGGGCGTCGGCGAGGGCGGACGTGAACCAGTTGGGGCCAGCTGCGGTGCGCTGCTCGTCCGTGAGGTAACCGGGGGCCGCTTCGCGCAGGAAGCCGTCGGGCAGGGGTGTGTCCCAACCCAGCCGGTAGGCGTCCATGGCGGCAGTGACCAAGGCTCGCGTGTAGCAGGCGGGGGGCTCGTGGGCGGATTCGTAGCGGTCCACGAGCTGCAGGCCGGCGGCGAGGGTCTGGGTGATCTTCCCGTCCCGGGACGAGTGCCTGGCGGCCGTCAGTGCGGGGTCGCCATTGAGGGTGTCCAGCGCCCGCAGGTCCTCCACACCGAAGGCGGACGGGACGCGCACGACGGCGGTGGCACCAGTCAGGAGCACACGGGCATGACGGTGCGAGTCCGTGCTGCCGAGGGCGCGTTCACGCGGGGGCTCGGTCAAGTCGCTGAAGGCTGCGTCCCACAAGGTGGCCACGACGATCGCAGGGCCAGGCTGGGCCAGGCGTGAGAGCAGGCCGGCGGCGAGGGCTTCGCCCTCGTGCCCGGCCAGATGCTGGTGAACGTCGTCGAGCCACAGGACCGTGCGCGGGACGAGCGCGCGGGCAGCCATTACCTCCAGCGCACTTGATGCGGTACGGGGGAAGATAAGGTCCCAGTCGGCCAGAGCGCCGACGTGACGGACGGCTTCATAAGCGGCGCGGGTCTTGCCCGTGCACGAGCTCCCGCGCACCACCACCAGCACCGCCTCCCCACCCATGACCGCGGTACGCAGCACCGCGCGCAGCTGCTGGTCGTGAGCGCGCTCGACGTAGGAGGGCAGAACGAACCCGGAGGCCTGCGAGCTGATGCCGGAGATCGACGGATGGACACGCAACTGGGCCGCCGTCCAGCAGTCCAGGCGCTGCGGCGGGTCGGTCAGAGCACTGCGGCGGGCCCGGGCCTCCGCGTCGGCCAGGTCAGCGGCTGCCTGTTGGCCCCGCCGCGCCTGCTCGGCCTCCCGCACACGGGCTCGGTTGACTGCGTTATGCCGCTCCCGCCACCGTTGGGGGTCCAGCAGCACCGCGTCACTGCCAACGATGCCGCCACGATCGGCTGCCTGCCCGATGCTGGCTATCACGCTGGCCAAGACGTCCACGTCCGCCGGGAACGCCTTGCCGCTCAGCCAGTTGTCGATGGTGTTGTGCGAACGCTGCACGCGCGTGGCAAGGTCGCGCAGGGAGGGGCGCACCCCCACCGGTAACCGTCGGCGCAGGTGTTCCACGCGCCTGAGATCGTCGAAGAACACTTCCTCAAGCGCAGCCGCACTGCCGTCCTCCGTCATGGCGCTACCGGCCCGTCCCCTCGCCAGCCGTCCAACGCGTCACCACGAACGCATCGGGAGGCTGTCAGCCTAGGCACGCCACCTGCAGCCCGGAACACCGCCCCGTCCAACCTGCGGCGGGAAGTCGATGGACATACCGCTGGACAGGCGCGATGGGACAGCCCCGTTCCCACCGCTACCTCCATCGGAGTCAGTGATGACCACTCCCCACCTCTTGCTCGACCTGCTGGCCACGCAGGCGGTCACCGTGCTACTGACCGGCACGGTGACCGCGATATCGGTCGTAGTGATCATCCGTCAGGCCCTGCGGGGCACCCAGCCCCAGCACCGCGCCGCCATCCTCCGCTCCGTCGCCGAGATCACTCGCGCACTGCGCAGTCGGCAGAAGTGAGGAATATCCACCAAGCACGCGCTTCCTGTCAGCCCCACGGAGACAGGAAGCGCAGGAGCATGAAAGCAATAAGAGCAAGAAGCATCACCGCTCCCCAGCGTCTACCCTCCCCCTGCGAGGCGCTGCCCCGGAGGCCCGGTGGGCCGCCATGTCCGGTACGGAACTGGACGTTGCGAATCGGTTCGACACGAACCGACACGATAGGCCAGCTGTGACGGGACGTCCGGGAGGCGGGTTGGCTGCTTGCTCTTATGATTCTGGTTACGGTTCCGAACCCGGGAGGATCCCGATGACCCAGAGCACTGGCCGGCCCGCCCCGGCGGGCCGCTCCGCGCGCGCAGCCGTCGCAGCCTTCCTCTCCGCGATCCCCGGCGAAGCCACCCGCAGCCTGCGCCGCACCTACCTCCAGGAGTACGCCGCCCACCTCGCCACCCTCAAGGACTGCCCCGAAGCCGCCCTCACCCGGGCCGACCTCCTCGACCCCGCCCACGCCACCGCCTGGCTCCACGCCGCAGCATCCGGCGAAACCCGCCGGCGCACCGGCCGCCGCGGCCCCCGCACCCCCGCCTCCGCCAACTCCATGGCCGCCCGCACCACCACCCTCAACACCTTCACCGCACACCACGGCCACCCCCTCGCCCTCACCGTCCCCAAACCCGAATTCGCCCCACGCCTCACCCCCACCGAAGCCCACCGCACCCTGCGCCTGCTCACCGCACACCAACCCGACGGCATCCTCACCCCCACCTGGGAACGCACCGTCGCCCTCATCTCCCTCGCCGTCACCACCGGCCACGGCCTCAACCACCTCCAACCCATGACCCTCGACGACCTCCAACTCGACCGCCCCCTCCCCCGCGCCCGCACCGGCCGCACCTGGTACCCCCTCGACACCGTCACCCGCCACGCCCTCACCCGCTGGACCGACACCCACCACGCCCTCACCGCAGGCCACCTCAAAACCCTCCAGGGCGGCAACGTCCACCAACTCTGGGTCACCACCGCCCCCGGCCGCCCCCGCCACGGCCACGACGCACCCCCCGCAGGCCTCCCCGCAGCCCGCCGCACCCTCGAAGCCGCCCACCGCCGCCTCACCACCCTCGCCCTCGGCACCCCCCTCCTCCTCGAACAGTTCTGCCCCGCAGAGGACGACGAGCCCGCCCAGGCATCCACCGCTCCAGGTGCGTCCTGAACCGGGAACCCGCGCCCTCCACACGGGCCGGGTCGGATCGGGCAGTCCACCCAAAACACTCTGAGCGCGGTCGGGTCCCGACAGCGGCTCGTGGACGCCGAAATCAATCGACCCTTCGACTCCGTTCCGGGCAGGATGTCCTCCCGCGCACCATGTACTGCACGACCTCGCCACCAAGAAGACACCGCCCTTCGATCTGGTCGGGCACCTGATCGCGGACGCGGACATCGCCAACAGCCTCGCCGACCGAGCTGACCTCAGCCGCGCGCAGGCGACGGACTTGGCCGCGCGCGTCGGGGGAAAGTACTGCCGGCCAGCGTGCCCGCGGTGTGCCCGACACCGGGTTCATCCCCGCATGCGCGGGGAGCGGGCGGCACGGAACGCGCGGCAGACCCTGAACCAGGGTTCATCCCCGCGTGCGCGAGGGAGCAGATTCCGACGCCACCGCCGGCGGTCTTCAGGGCGGGGTCATCCCCGCGTGCGCGGGGAGCAGACCAGCTGACCATTCACGTCGACGATGACGGTGGGGTCATCCCCGCATGCACGGGGAGCAGTGCGGCGGAGTACCGG
This sequence comes from Streptomyces sp. NBC_00454, assembly GCF_041434015.1. Classification (GTDB taxonomy): domain Bacteria; phylum Actinomycetota; class Actinomycetes; order Streptomycetales; family Streptomycetaceae; genus Streptomyces. The sequence goes on from NZ_CP107908.1 coordinate 117,115, forward strand.
CCGGGGCCGGGAAGCCGGGGTCATCATCCCCGCGTGCGCGGGGAGCAGTCGAGGTGGGCGTACTCGAGATAGGCGAGGTGGGGGTCATCCCCGCGTGCGCGGGGAGCAGATCGAACCCTTTCGCAGTGCGGTTTTGGGGTCGGGGTCATCCCCGCGTGCGCGGGGAGCAGGCCCTGTGGGCCGCACACGGGCCCGTGGTCGTGGGGTCATCCCCGCGTGCGCGGGGAGCAGACTGGCTGACCTGGCATTTTACAGCGGCCACAGGACCGTTTTCATGACTTCCGCCGAGTACGACATATAGGGCTTGTTAGGCATTCGGGGAAGGTCGCCACCAGCAGCCGCCAGCTGCGTCCGTTGACGATGACCTGCCTCTCCGGCTGTCGACGGGGCATCCAGGCTGGGCCACCTCACAGACTCATCCAGCAGTAGAGCTGCTCGCCCGCTTCGAGAGCCCGCCTCGCGAGGAGGATGATCTCTTCGGCCACCGGCTGCATGTCTTCGACGCGCGCTCCGTGCAGTTCCTCCGCTTGCACCCACCTGGCGACGATGGTTGGCATGTCGCAGTCGCGCACTGCCGCCAGAGTGTCCCGCACCTGGGGATGGAGTTCGGATACCCACGGTCCCGTCACCCACTGGTCGTCCTCGTCCTCGGGGCCGTCCGGGCCGGGTACCGGAGAGGTCGGCCACACGGTCACCTCGTCGACCAGGTCCACTCGCCACTGAACCTGACGGATGGCAGCGATCAGCATCGCCAGGACCACGGTCGGATCCACGCGCTTGGCTTCGACCCCGTCGAAGACAGGGTCCCCTGCGGCGAGCGGGGACCCACCATCCATCCTCTCGAGGGCCTCTACAACCGATGCCGCATCCACCGCGCGGAAGTAGTCAGTCAGAGCGCCCATTGCTTCCTCTCAGCTTCCGGTTCGTCGGTGGGCAGTAGATCAGGCACCACCGACAACATGAGGGGGGGGACGGACCAGATCAACTAAGTGGTCGAGTTTCGAAGTTCTTCGGGGGTTGATCAGGTTGTCAGGGCGGCGGAGGATTCTTCTTGTCGGTCGGCGGATGCATGTCGGTCGAGCCTGGTCAGTAGATCGTCCAGGTCGGAGGTGGTGAACTTCCACTGGAACGGCTGTGCTGCGGCGTTGTAGCGGTCTTCGAAGGCTCGGAGCCGATCCCGGACCTCGCTGAGGTCGGTGAAGTCGTTGGGCGACACAACGCGCATCGCCCGGGGCGAGGGTCGGGTGGCAGTGGCAGCGGGCCTGTATCGAGGTCTTCTCGTCGCTGGACAGAACATACTCGTCCCCTCGAAGCGGGATGCCCTCGAAGGCGCGGGCGTAAAGGTCCAGGACCCGCCGGGCCTTGACGCGGAAGTTCGGGTCTCGGATGAAGATCCAGGACCGGTACTGCCAGGGCTTGATCGCGTCCTGACGCAACCAGCGGCGCACCGTGGACGCGGAGACGGTGTCGGTGATCCCGCGCGGTCAGCTCGGTGGCCAGCTCCGGGCACGACCAGCGCGATAGGGGCATACCGGTCTCGGCCGGCAACTGGCAGGCCAGCGCCTTGGCTTCGGCGACCTGCACCGGGGTGAAGCCGGCGGGACGCCCGGTGCGCTTGCGGTCGGCCAGGGCTGGCAGCCCTCCGAGGGCGAATCGGTCGCGCCAGGCGCGGACCGTGTCCAGGTGCAGGCCCGTCTCGCGGGCGATGCGCGCGTGGAGCGCCCCCGTGCCGCGTGCAGGACGATCTCCGCCCGCCGCCGTAACCGGTACGGGGTCTTCTGGCCGTAGGCCATCTTCTTCAACCGCTCGCGCTCGGCGGCGGTCGCGACTATCGGGCAGGCCGGGGCAACGGGCATGGCAGGCGGGCCGATCGGGGGAAGTGGATCACGACGGACGGCATCCTGCCGCGTCCGGCGCCTCAACGATCCGGCACGATGGCCACCGTGCCCACGGCGCCGGAGTGCACCGGGCTGTCACTCGCTCAGCGGTTGTCCGAACACGCCCGCACTGCCTGACCGCAACTGGCGGACCGCCATGTCGCCGACCTGGCGGGCGATGTCGGTCCACAGGGCGGCGGGGAGGTCGTGGCCGACGCCCGGGTAGGTCACCAGGCGGGCGCCCTCGATGGCCCGGGCGGTGGCGCGGCCCGCGCCGACGCGCAGGATCGGGTCCTGCTCGCCGTGCAGGACCAGGGTGGGTCGGCGTAGCTCCCTGAGCCTGGGTCCGTGCCACTGGGCGCCGATCTGGCGGCTCTGCGCCTTGTTGTCGCGCGGGCCGCTGTCCACGTCGGCCTCGACCCAGGCGCGGGCCGCGGCCTCGTCGAAGGGGTAGCCGGGGGAGGCGATGCCGCGCCAGACGGTGAGGGCGGCCTCGATGTCGCCCTCGCGGCCCTCGGGGAACTTGGTCCGGGCGAGCTTGGCGAGCAGGCCGAACCGCAGGTAGCGCAGGACCCCCAGCCCGGAGACGTCGCTGGGCAGGGCCGCCGAGGAGGTGACGCTGAGCACCCGGTCGGGGTGTCGCAGCGCGATCCGCTGGGCGATCGCGCCGCCCAGGGAGTGGCCGAAGACATGGGCTCGCTCCCAGCCGAGTTCGTCCATCACAGCGATGGCGTCGTCGGTCATGTCCTCGGAGGTGTAGGCGTCCCCGCGCTTGGCGAACAAGGCCTTGAAGGGGTTGGTGGTGGCGGTGTCCGGCATCCGGGTCGACTGGCCGGCGTCGCGCTGGTCGTAGCGGGCCACGGCGAACCCGGCGTCGCCGAAGGCCTGGCACAGTCCGGCCGGCCACCAGAACCGGGCGGTGGCCAACCCCATGATCAGCAGCAGCGGTTCGCCCTCGGAGCCCTTCAGTTGGTCGAAGGCCACCTGCACGTCACCGTTGTGCGCGTACCGGGTCGACGTCCACTGCTGCTGCACCTGGGGCATGTCGGCTCTCTTTCATCTACTGCGATCACTGTTCGCAGTTAATGCAGCCTAAGATACTGCATACACCGTTCGCAGAAAAGGAGGGGTCATGACCGAGCCGTCCGCCCACAGCATCTGGCTGCGCCCCGAACGAGCCGGACGCGGCCCGACGCCCACGTTCGACCGCGACCGCATCGCCGCCGCCGGGATCGCCCTGGCCGACGCGGACGGCCTGCCCGCCGTCACCATGCGGGCCGTGGCGGTCGCCCTCGGGGCCGGGCCGGCATCCCTCTACCGCTATGTGGCCACCCGCGACGAACTGCTGGAACTGATGATCGACCAGGTCAACGGCGAGATCTCCTACGCCGGGCTCGGTTCCGGACACTGGCTCGACGACCTGCTCGCCCTGGCCCGGCAGAGCAGGAGCGTCTACCTCGCGCACCCATGGCTGCTGGACGCGACCGCGGCGAGGACCCCGGTGGGGCCGCACGCGGTCACCTACCTGGAGCACGCCCTGGCCGCGCTCGCCGACGTCGACGTCAGTCCCCGGACCAAGCTGGAGGCCATCGCGATCCTCAATGCCGTCGTCTCCACTCTGACCCGCGCCGAGGTGATCCAGCGTCTCGCCGGGCAGACCATCCCGCAGTGGCAGCAGGCCCAGGCGGAATATCTCACCCAGGTCGCCATGGCGGGCCATCACCCGCACCTCGCCACCGCCCTGATCGGGCAGCCGCCCGAGGCCGAGGATTCATCGGAATCGCTCTTGGACCGCATCCTCACCCGCGTACTCACCGGGCTCCTTCAGCCCGACGACATCGGAGCAGCCTCCGTGCGCGGTCGCGCGAAGGCAGAGCCACCCGCGGCCAGTCCGGGGTCGACCGCAACCTCCTGATGCCTCATCGGGAGAGTCATGCCCGAGCTCTCACCTCCCGCGACGCTCCACCCCCTCACAAATGACCATCTGTGAGAGTGGCGACAGGCAGTTTCGGCGGCACCCCGGGAGATCCCCAGACTGCGCCTGCGGCCTCTACCTGGCCGTCCCCGAGATCTAGCCGGACCTCACACACAACAACAGCGGGAGTCAACCCCCGAAGGATTTTCGGCGTCGACCACTAAGACGGGACATCAGCAACGGCTCGTGGACGCCGAAATCCATCGGCCGTGACGACGGTGTTCCAGGCAGGATGTCCTCTCGTGAACCACGTACTGTGCGGCCTCGCCGCCAATGAGGCACTGCCCTACGAGCTGGTCGGGCGCCTGATCGCGGTCGCGGACGCGGACATCGCCGACGCCCTCGCCGCCCGCGCGGACCTCAGCCACGAGCAGGCGCTCGACCTGGCCGCCCGAGTCGAGGAGAGCGCTGCGCGACTTGCGTACGAGGGCCGGTTGACCGCCGCCGACATCGACCCCCTCGCACAGCCGGAGGCCGCGCTCGCCCTGCTCGACGCGGGCTGCGGTGCCCCGGAGTGGCCGCGGCTCTTCGCCCAGGACCCCGATCCGGAGCGCCGGGCGAAGCTGGCCGCCTGTCCCGGACTTCCGGCCGACGTGCGGGAGAGCCTCGCCTGCGACCCGGACGTCCAGGTCGTCGCCGAGCTCGCGTTGTGGACCACGGCGGACATGGCGGCCCGGCTCGCACGCCACCCGCATGCCGAGGTCCGCCGCGCGGTAGCCGGTAACGAGGCGACACCACCACAGGTCCTGGCCATGCTGATCACCGGCGAGGGGCTGCCACCGGCGGAGCGGTGCCTGGTCTGCGACCGGGAGGAAACGCCGTACGCGCACGATCCGCACTGTCCGCGGCTCGACTGCGACCTGCGGTCCGGTGCCTCGTGCGCCGGCTCGCACGAGTCCACCCTCCACGAGATGGCGGACCAGGCGCTGCGGAACCCCGCCACCCCGATCGCCGCTCTCCTCCGGTTCGCCGACCACTCCTCGGCACTGCTGCGCTGGGAACTCGCCGCCCGCCCCGACCTCCCGCCGCAGACAGCGGCGCAGCTCGCCGACGACCCCGTTCCCGGCGTTCGAGCCGACCTCGCACAGAACCCGGCGATCGACGACGCCACGATCCGCGTACTGGCCGCCGACCGCGGCCACGACGTACAGCGCAGGCTCGCCCACAACCCCCGAGTGCCCCTCGACGTACTCTCCGACCTGGCCGCTACCACCAAGATCGGCCCATCCCTGCCGCCGAGGATCGCCTCCGCTTCCCCCTCCGAGATCGAGGACTTGTCCAGATCCTCGAATCCGACAGTACGCATGCTCCTGGCCGAACGGCGCGATCTGCCGGCCGAGATCCGCGACCTGCTGGCCGACGACCCCGACGCGAAGGTGGTCAAGTCGATCGCACGACACCCCGGCCTCTCGGAGGCCCAACTGCGGTCCATGGTCGAACGCCACGGAGCCCAGGTCTCTGCCAAGGTGGCGGCCAACCCGGAAACCCCGTCCGCCTTGCTGGAAGACCTGACCAGACACGTACCGCCTGTCCGGAAAGGACTGCGCGAAATCGCCCGACACCCCAACGCAACCGGCCCGGCCCTGCTCGTCTGTCTGACTGACGGACGAGCAAGGCGAGTGGCTGCAGGGCACCCGGCCCTGCCACCGGAGGCCATCGTCGAGCTGCTCGCCGACTGCGACTGGCAAGTGATGGAAGCGGCTGCCGCCAACCCGTCGCTGCCACTGGTCGTCATGGCGGAGCTGATACCTGAGCCCCACGGGGCATAGGGCCCCGGCGCGGTCTTGGAGAACATCGGCACAGGCCTTGATCGCCGAAAACGGTCATGAGGCGGCGGCCGACCTGTTCCTCGACTCGTTCGCCAACCCGAACACCGTCCGGAACTACGGCATCGCCGTCGCGAAGACCGCCGAGCGCCTGGGCGAGGGCCGGCCGTTCGCCTCGGTGGAGGACGACGAGATCGGCGAGGCGCTGGAGCTGCTGTGGGGCAGCTCGGCGGTGAACACCTGGAACGCCCGACGCGGCGCAGTGCTGTCCTGGACCGGCTGGTGCGCGGAGCGCGGGTACGACGGGCCAATGGTCCCGGCCTGGGCCAAGCGGCTGCCTCCGCCGGACTCGGAGACTCCGGTGCGCTCGAAGTCGGCGATCGACCGGCTGATCGCCCGCCGCGACGTCCACCTGCGGGAGAAGACGCTGTGGCGGATGCTCTACGAGACGTGCGCCCGCTCGGAGGAGATCCTGGACGTCAACATCGAGGACCTTGACTTGGCCGGCCGCCGGGCCCGGTGAAGGCGAAGGGCTCCCAACCGAAGGTCCGCCGCCGCGGCGGCGCCCGCGAGGACTACGTGCTGGAGATGGTGTACTGGGACGCGGGTACCGCCCGGCTGCTGCCCCGGCTGCTCAAGGGCCGAACCCACGGGCCCGTGTTCGTCACCCACCGCCGTCCCGGCCCCGGCAAGGTGGTCAGCCCGCGCGACGTCTGCCCAGGCACCGGGCTCGCCCGTCTCTCCTAAGGGCAGGCCCGCGCGCTGCTTGATGAGCACACCGCTGTGCGCGGACCGGGCACTGGCTGGGACCTACACGAGTACCGCCATTGCGGCCTGACCCGCCTTGGTGAGGCCGGGGCCAGCCTGCTGATGCTGATGGCGAAGTCGCGGCACAAGTAGACGGAGAACGTCCGCCGCTGCTTCAAGCCGTCCCCGGAGGCGATCGCCGAGGTCACCAGCCTGCTCGCACCCGGCAACAGCAGGCGCTCAATCTTGCTCAGCCCCGTCCCCGAGTCGTAGTCGCTCGGGTGCCAGCGGGCTACCGGAGCACGACCGTGACGCCGCGCCGTTCGAGGAGTTGCACGATCTCCTCGAAGTAGGAGAGTTGACCCTCCGGATCCTCCACAACATCCGCCAGTGCGCGGCGTGCGACTTCGGAGTCATGCCAGGTCAAGGTGAAGGGCGGGGCCACTCCGAATCCACCGCACAGGCAGTCCTTGAAGGCGTTCCACTCCCGGCCGAAGTAGCGGCCAGGTCCGAGCAAGGCCTCGGCGATCGCGCAGTGCAGCCCGGGGACGTCCGTGACGAACCGGCCGTCGAGATGATATTCGCCGCCAGAGCGGTCCGGTCGAGGCGCGGGCACCCGCCAGGCACGGGTGGTGAGGTCGAGCCAATCGGCCCTGCCCTGCGAGTCGTACGGCGCCCACATGTTGGGTGCTTCTGGCGGACCCTGATACCACTCCTCCCAGATCGATCGGGCCGCCGACGATGGTCGATCGGCGCCGCCATCGGTGAGGGTTATGTCTTCCAGCCCATCGCCGAGCACAGACGGGCGCGCTCCGGTGAGGGCCAGGCCCACGGAGCGCGAGGCCATCACAGCGCCATGGCGATCCAGCACCAGGAGATCGGCCCAGCCCCGTGTCCACCGGCGTGGTCGCTGAGTCCCTACGAGCAGTGGCTCCGTAGCCTCGCAGCCGATCAGCTCCATCGGGACAGGGGCCGGGTCCGCTCGCGAATTGAACAGGCCGTCCACATCGGAGCACCGGCCTGCACTTGCAGCAGCGACCGTCGTTCCCGCGAAAAGCTCGAAGCGTGGTGTCGCAGGCACTTCGAAGAAGCCCTCGTCGTTCCTGACACCGGCACCGAGCACAATGTCGTACCGCGCCGGGTCGCCGGGGTGGGGCTGATGGGCCACCACGACCGCATCGACGAGAGTCCACCACTGCACGGGCTGCTCGTCGTCCCAGACCTCGACGCCCACGTCGCCCAGACCCCGAAACGAGACGCCGGGCTCGGCCAGGACCTCGCTCAGGGGGCCATCGGGGCTGCATCCGCGGAGGGTGAGGATCTCCCGTGGCGGCGGGACCGGGTCGACGAACAGCCCTTCGACGCCCGCGCACCTCCCCCAGAGCTGTTCCACGCCGTCTTCGTCCTCCTGGACCAGGAGGTACTTCACCGGGAAGCCCCGATCCCACCGAGCGTGATCTGTGATGCGCACCCAACTCCCGAACATGCGAGCGACCTTCGCGCCTACGATACGGACCCTGCCAGCCCTGGCCAGGAAGGGGACGGGCTCCCGAGTTCGGTTACGTCTCGTCGACGGCGCCGTCGCCCAGCTCCGCGCGGAAGGCCACGCGATCCGCGACGAGGACATCGCCCGGCTGTCCCCGCTCAAGCACAAGAACCTCAACGTGCTCGGCCGCTACAGCTTCACCGCTTCCACCCTGGTCGGCGGGGCCTTGCGTCCGCTGCGCGATCCGGATGCGGCCGGACTCGACGACGAGGACGGGCAGGACTGATCGGGCTGGGGCTGCGCGAGGAGTCCTGGAGCGGTCGGGGAGGGGTTGTGTCCCGGCGCCCGCCCGACCCTGGTCAGGCGAGCGCGGGCTGCGGCGTGGGCGCGGTGAGCCGTCCGGTGCGTGCCAGTGCGAGGACTGCGCCCGCGCAGGCCCCGCCGGTCAGGGCCAGGACGGTCCAGACCAGCCACAGTGTCTGGTTGCGCGTGGCGTAGTCCCACAGCGCTCCGGTGGCCAGGTTGCCCAGTGTGATGCCCAGGCCGGAGACGGTGTTGTAGAGGCCGTAGTGGGTGGCGACGAGGCGGTCGCCGGACAGCGAGACGACGGTGTCCATCTCGAAGGGGTAGACGATCGCGCTGCCGGCCGACAGCGCGATGACCGCCGCCGTCAGTGCCGCCAGCGACACGGCGCCGGGGACGGTACTGCCGCTCGCGGCCGTCAGGGCAAGCGGCGTGAACGCCAGGCCCATCACCGCGAGGCCGCGGACGAGGGCCTGTTCGCCGCTCCAGCGTGTCCGGGCCCAGCCGGTCAGCCGCAGCTGCCCGGCGACGGCCACCGCGGCCGACAGGACGAACAGCAGGCTGGTGGCCTTCGTACCCGCCTTCCCGAACGCGTCCCCGGCCGCGAGCGGCAGGGCGAGGTAGACCTGGAAGGTCAGGACGTAGGAGCCGATCATCGCGCATGAGAACAGCAGGAACGGCCGGTTGGCAGCCACCGAGCGCCACTGCGCCAGCACCCCGCTCTCGCCCCCGCCGGGTCCAGAGGCCCGGCGGGCGGGCAGGGCCCGGCCCTGCAGCACGCTCAGCGCGGCGAAGATACCGGCGGCCACCAGGCACACCAGACGGAAGTCGGCGGCCAGCAGGGCCAGTCCCACCAGGGGCCCCAGCAGCATCCCGGCCTGGTAGTAGACGTTGAACGTCGCGAACGCCTCGACCCGGCGCGGGCCGGCCTCGGCGGCGAGGTACGCGCGCACTGCCGGGTTGAACAGTGCGCCGGCGAACCCGGTGGCCGCCGAGGCGATGATCAGGACGGGCAGGCTGTCCACGACTCCCAGCAGGGCGAACCCGCCCGTCCGCAGCAGACAGCCGGCCATGATCGGGGCCTTATAGCCGAAGCGGTCGGCGATCGTGCCGCCGATGAGGAACATGCCCTGCTGGGAGAAGTTGCGCACGCCCAGCACCAGCCCGACCGCCCACGCGGCGAGGCCGAGCTCACCGGCGAGGTGGGCGGCGAGGTAGGGCATCAGCATGTAGAAGGCGAGGTTGATGGCGAACTGGTTGGCCATCAAAAGCCGCACTGCGGGCGGGAAGCTCAACGTGCTGGTCCACAGGGTCTTCACCGGGCCGCTCCCGTCAGGCTCGCCGTGCCCGAGTAGGGTCCGGCGGCCGCCGGGGCGGGGTCGAGGACGGTTTCGCATTTCGTCCACCGGGTGACGGTCCGCTCGCCGGGGTGGCCGATCTCGTCCGGGGCGCCGGCCGGCTCGCATCCCAGCAGCCTGCGTTCCTGGCACCAGGCGTCGTCGAAGACGGTTCCGGCGTAGCGGTGGGGGCCATCGGGGAAGACGGCGGCGATCCTGGCCTCGGCGGGGAGGGTGGCGGACAGGTGGCGGGCGACCAGGGCGACCGCACCCACGCTCCACCCGCCGCTCGCGTACCGGGAGCGGGCCAGCGCCCGCGCCGCCCACACGGCCTCCCCGGCGGCGACCCAGTGGACCTCGTCGAAGAGGGTGTAGTCGACGTTGCGCGGGTAGATGCTGCTGCCCAGGCCCCGCATCAGGCGGGGGGCGGCCTCCTGGCCGAAGATCGTGGAGCCGCAGGTGTCGACACCGGCCACCTTCAGATCGGGGAAGAAGGTGCGCAGGACCGAGGCGACGCCGGCGGAATGGCCACCGGTCCCCACGCTGACGACCAGGGCGTCGATCCGCCCGAGCTGGGCGACCAGCTCGCGTGCCAGACCCGCGTACGCGGTCACGTTGTCGGGATTGTGGTACTGGTCGGGGCACCATGCGTCCGGGTGGAGGGCGAGGAGATCGGTGACGCGGTCGCGGCGGGCCTGCTGCCATCCCCCGACCGGGTGCGGCTCGGTAACCCGCTGCACGTCCGCGCCGTAGGCGGTGAGCAGGCCCGACACGAGGGGTTCCATGCCGGGGTCGGTGACCACGGTGACCGGGTGGCCGAAGACGATCCCGGCCAACGCCAGGCCCAGGCCCAGCGTGCCGGAGGTCGACTCCACGATCCGCGCCCCGGGCAGCAGGTCACCGCGCTCGCGGGCGCGTTCCACCATGAACAGGGCGGTGCGGTCCTTGATGCCACCGGGGTTGTGGCCTTCGAGTTTGGCCCAGAAGCCGCGTCCGGCAGCGGTGAAGGGCTCGCCGACCCACAGGACGGGGGTGTCACCGACCAGCGCCGCCGGGGAGTGGGCGCGCCGGGTCGCGCCGCTCAGCAGTTGGGCCGGCGGCGGGGTGCAAGAGGGCATGAGGGAGGAGTTCATCGCACGGGTCTCCTGCCGGCCGCACACGGCGCCTGGTCAGGGCGGGGCAGGCCGGGGTGTTCGAGGACGGAACCGATGGGGCGGCACCGCCTCCCGCGCTCCATATCGCGGCGGGAAGCGGTGGTCCGCTCAGGCCCGCCAGACCCCCAGCACCGCGCGCGTCCGGCTGTTCCCCGCAGGGTGTCCACCGCTGACGCAGGCGCATGGCGCCCGGCTCCGGGCGGGCTGCCTCCAGGCGTCCCCCGCAGGGAACGCGGCGTCGTCGATGGGGGCAGGTACGGGCAGGTCGGCCCGGGGCCCGGCTGTGGCAGGCTCGTCGGCCCCGGTGCACCCCATGGCGCCGTCGTGGTCACAGAGTTCCGCAGCGGCAGCCGGAACAGCGGGACGCGCATGATCCGCGGCCGCGACCGTCACGGTGGCCAGAGTGTCGATCCGTACCCCGGCGGTCTGCGGGCCGTGGGCGCAGCCGAGCACGTGCAACAGCCCGGCCACCACCGTGACCAGTACCAGCCGCCACGGCACGGCACGGGGCCCGCAAGAACCCACCTTCACCCGCACAACACGAAGAGTATTCGATCAATTACATAAAGTGCCTGTTAGGGCGGCCGGGCAGGTGGTGGCCTGCTCTCACAAATGGGGTCCAGCCAAGGTGAGCCCCAAAGGGGCAGTGAGGTGATCTTGAACGCGCGAGCCCGCGTTCCGGACCTGCCACCGAGGGTTTGGCCGTGTCCCGGGTTCCGCTGTTCCGCTCCTCCTAGCTTTAACGCCTTGCCTCGGGGTCAGGCCCGGGTTTCGTGGGCGCAGACGTGGTTCGCGTACTCGCGGCGGGCCTTGCGCGGAAGTCCCTGGCGCCCTCGCCGAGGGGCTGGCAGCGGGCGAGGAGACCGCAGGGTGACGGTGACGCGCAGGATGTCCCACCGCTCGGATCCAACGCTGGCCCTTGACCCTCACGTGGCGTCAGGCCGCATAGTCGGCGCCGTGGAGGATCACTGGACCGTGGGACGCGTGGCCGGGCTGGCCGGCGTGAGCGTCCGCACGCTGCATCACTACGACGAGATCGGCCTCGTCCGGCCCTCGGCACGGACCGCGGCCGGGTACCGGGCCTATTCGGCGGGCGACGTGGAGCGGCTGAGGGAGGTACTGGCGTATCGGCGGTTGGGCTTCGGGCTGCGGGAGGTTGCGGAACTGGTCGGCGACCCGTCCACCGACGCGGTCGCGCACCTGCACCGACTGCGCGGCCTGCTGCTGGAACAGCGTGATCGCGCTGACGCCATGATGGCGGCCATCGACAGGGAACTTGAGGCACGTGCGAAGGGACTGAAGGTGACACCGGAGGAGCAACTGGAGATGCTCGGTGCACGGCTGTACGACGCGATCGGTGGCGCCTACACCGCGACACGGCGTACTGATCCACGGATCGCCGCGCAGATCTGGGACGCGCTCGGAGATGCGCAGACGGTGCTGAACGTCGGGGCCGGCACCGGCTCCTACGAGCCTGCTGATCGTGACGTGACCGCGGTGGAGCCCTCGGCGGTCATGCGGGGGCAGCGTCCTGCCGGCTCGGCGCCGTGCGTGGCCGCCGCCGCGGAGAACCTGCCGTTCAAGGACCACTCCTTCGACGTCGCGATGGCCGTCTCCACCGTTCACCACTGGGGCGACCCGATAGCTGGGCTGCGCGAGATGCGGCGCGTGGCCCGCCGCGTGGTGGTGCTCACCTTCGACACCGACGAGCCCGGATGGCCGGACCGGTTCTGGCTCACCCGCGACTACCTGCCCGAGTTCGCCGGCGTCCTCTCGGACTTTCCGTCGCTTGCCGGGATGGCCGACGCGATCGGCGGCCGCGCCGAGCCGGTGCCCGTCCCGTGGGACTGCGCTGACGGCCTGTTCGAGGCGTACTGGCGCCGACCAGGGGAGTATCTGGAGGATCATGTGCGCCGTGCGATGTCGGTGTGGACGAGGGTCGGGCCGGAGGCCGAGCAGCGGGCGGTACGGAGCCTCGGCGACGACCTCGACTCCGGTCGGTGGGCCGAGCGCAACAGCGACCTCGCCGACCTCAGCGCGGCAGATCTCGGCCTCCGTCTGCTCATGGCTTGAACCGCGGCGCGTTTATCAGGCCGGAGGTGCCGACCCGATCAGCAAGGTTCGGGGCGCGGCGACAGACATTGCATGTCTACTCATCGGGGTGTGACCGAGACATGCGCCAAAGGGGCAACGGGATGATCTTGAAGCCCTGATGCGCTTGGACTCACCTGCGGCGGCGGGCGGCGGGGTCGCGCTCGGCGACGTGCCGGGCAACCGAGTCGACGCCGGGGCGGACGTACCGTTCCAGGGAGCGAACGGAGGCGTGACGGAGCAGGCCAGCAGCATCGGGGTGGAGGCGGAGAACTCGCGTCATATGGCAGCCCCAGCGCCCTCGGCAACCGGCACCCCCTACTTGATCCGTCCATCTGATCCTCTCAGACCGCGTGGACGACCCATCGGACAGGACCTGGTCAGCTCCTGGCGACGCCTGGTGCCCTCTGCTCCGCACCAGGCGTCGGTGACCGAGGTGAACGCCTGGTCGGCGCCGGTCCAGGAGAACACCTCCAGCAGCACCTCGGGCAGGTCCACCCCGGGTAGCATCGCTCGGCCGGTACTCCTTCCGGCTTCCGGAGCTCCCCGTAACTCCCCGGCGGCCTGTGGGGCCTGCGCCAGCCAGACGCTGATACGGGGTGAGCCAGGCGCCCTCGCCCCTCGTGGCTGGGGAGGTCCCCTCGGACCAGTGGTCGGATGCTGAGGAGGCGGGGCTGGCGCGGCCGACCCGGCGCTACGCTGCACGCGTGATCGAGCATTCGAACGTACGCCTCGCTGATCTTCTCGACCGCCGTGCGGACGGGCATGAGCCCGCGCCGGAGGCTGTGCTCGCCGCGCTGTTCGAGGGCGGGGTGTCCATTCCCGTCACCGAGACCGGATCGGTGATGTTCCTCCCCGACGACGAGCAGCCGCCCACGCTGCTCGGGTTCACCGACGCGTCGCTCGGCGCGCAACTGCTGCCGGCGGCCGCCGGGATGGTGCACTGCGATGCGGCGCGGCTGAGAGACATCTTGGAAAAGACCGGCGTCACCGTACTCGGAGTCCGCTCCGGAAACGGGCAGGCGATCTTTCCCGAGCAGGTGCTGCGTGACTGGGCGACATACGGGCCCGGGGCGGAGATGAAGCTCGAATGGTCCACCGACCCAGTGGCGGTCGCCCTGCGCGACGCACTCGTTCGGCGGGTCCGCGAGTTCCCCGCCGTCCGCTCGGTGTGGGTGGCGCAGGTTTGGTGGCGGACCAGCGGCGAGGAACACCTGATGCTGCACGTCGCAGTGGACGAGGACCTGCCCTCGGCCTCCGCCGACCGCCTGATGCAGATCCTGCTCAGCGAGGAGGTGAAGCTCGGTCGGAGTTCCCCGAAGGTCGGGATGCTCGCCCTGAACACCACCACCCACGCCGACTCCATCGCCCAACTGGACCGCCAGGGCCTGGACACGGTGCGCCACGACGCCGAGTCGGGCCAGGTCCAGGTGATCTCCCGCGAGTACGACGACCCGTCGGTGGCCCCGGCGGATGGCGCCGCGCCCCAGCCCCGGGCCAAGCGCCGCTGGTTCGGCCGCTCCTGACGAGACGCCACCGCCGCCACCCAGGCGCTCTCTCCTTCGGATCTTGCCGGGCGCGTAGGGCCCGAGCCCGTGTCCCACCTCCTCCCACCGCTCGACGGAGACCTCGGGCAGGGCCGGGATCGGCGCGGACGGCGGCGGCACGACGGTGGTGGTGTGGGTGAGTTCGTCGGTGACCATGACCTCGTCGCGGTCGCGGTCGCGGAGCCGGCCGTACGCGGCGACGGCGCAGTCCAGGCGCTCGGTGTCGGTGCGGACCTCGCCGAGCCGGATGCGGGTGACGTCGTCCTCGAGGTCGGCCAGGGACAGGGGCAGGGGCAGGCAGCTGGCTCTCCAGCCGCGCCTGGGACATCGCGGGGTAGAGGCTGTGGGAGTCGGCGTGCAGGCCGTAGGCGATCGTCACGTCGGAGGCGGGGTTGGGGTCACCGGCGCGCGGCAGCATGGGTTCATCCCAGCGTGCGCGGGGAGCAGAACAGCAGCCCCGCCGCCAACGAGGTCATGAAGGGTTCATCCCCGCGTGCGCGGGGAGCAGCCGCAGCTTGTGCCACACGATCCGCCGGCCTGGGGTTCATCCCCGCGTGCGCGGGGAGCAGCTGGCCGCGGTGACGGGGAGGGCCCATTGCCAGGGTTCATCCCCCGTGTGCGCGGGGAGCAGGTCGAGCTCTCGTTCTTCGGTGTCTCCCCCGAGGGTTCATCCCCGCGTACGCGGGGGGCAGGCTCCGCGACCTGCAACTTTAGCTCGGCCAATGCCTGGTTCTCGGCACTTTCGCCGAATCCGACAAACCGCCTGGACCGCCCAGTCATGGGGTCTGTCGGAGGTCCCCACGGCCACCGGCCTGTTCGGGAACGGCCACGGGTGGTGACGAGGTGGGTAGGAGTTCGGCCGGGAGGGCAGGGACGGGCAGCCAGCGTTTCAGTACCCGGTGGCCGGCGCCGGCCGTGAGGAGGATCAGGACCCACGGGAGCGGTTCCGGCAAGGTCAGCAGGGACAGCAGCTGCCCCGTCGCCGCCAGGCCCGCGATGAAGAGGGCGTAGCCGAGGGCCTTCGCGGCAGGCGATTCGTTTCGCAGCGGCGGGCCCTCCCAGTTCGGGTCCGCCGTCAGGACGTCGGCGCAGACGAGGCGTGAGCTGCTCTCCGGCAGGTGGGTGGGGGTCGCGGCGCGTGCCAGGAGGGATCCGACGATGGCGTACAGGGTGCCGAGCGCGGCCCGGTCGCCTTCCACGAGCCTGATCTTCGCCGCGTGGAGGTTGCGTACGACTTCCAGCGCCTCGGCGCGCAACCGGGCCCGGTGGACCGCGTCGGTCCGCCTGGGCTCCAGGGCCGCCTGCCGTCCGAGGGCCGCGCAGAGGTCGTCGATGGACGCGCAGATCGCCGAGTTGCGCGTGTGTCCACGTACCTCGTGCTGCGACGGATCCGGCGCACCGCACGCTTCGACGACACCGACGGCCATGACCGTGGTGTGCTCGATCGGGAGGGAACGGGCCAGCATGCGCCGGTCCACATCCGCGAGCACCAGCACCCCGCCGAACATGCTCCACACCACGATCCATTGGTAGCCGCTTGCAAAGCCGCCGTTCAGCAGGAGGAACAGGGCCGCGATCACGCCCAGGTACGGGATGGACCAGAGCAGCAGGATCGACATGACGGAGCAGCGGCGGTCGTCCAGCCGCTGCCGCAGGCGTTCGGTGTCGGGTACCTCCGCGCCCGCCTGGGTGTGCTCCCGTAGGGCCCGTACGGTCCTGGCTGCGCGCGCTGCGGAGGTCTTCATCAGCCCCGCCCTCTGCGCGAAGCGGAAGACGACGCCGCGCGGCCGGCGCGCCCTTCCCGTCCAGAGCGGAGGGACCAACGGCAGGGTGAGCGCGATGTAGAGAGCGGTTCCCCACACGAACTGATCGAAGAGACTCTTCATCATGCGGGAGATCATCCGCTCCCCCACTGACATTGAAACTCCTACGCGGGTTCCGGCGGTCGTGGCTCTGCTGCTGACCTGCACCTACACCGAAACCGACGCCGAGTAGCTGTCAGGCCGATCTTGAGATGAAATGGCGTGGCCCCTTGGCGGTCCGGCTGGGAGGGTGGGTTCATGAACCATCTGGACATGGCACACCTTCCGCCAGGCCGCGTGGAAGCGGCTGCTCAATGGCGTGCGCTGGCTGACGGTGAGGTGAGCCGTGAAGCGGTGCATGCGTGGGCGGTCCCATGGGTGGAGGGCGAGGGCGCGCTTGCTGACTTCCAGGACCCGTTGGTTATGACGGCCCTGCAGCACCTGCACGGATTCGACCTGTGTCAGGATCCGGGCCGTCCCGGGGTCGTCTGGCATGGGAGGTCGGGCGAGGGCGAGTGGTACCACTCGCTCGACGACATCACCGGTGGGCTCACCCGGTGGCAGAAGGCCTGCGCTCTCTACGACGCGGACCCTCAAGGCTGGACCCAATCGGTGCTGGAGCAGGCACGGGCCGCTATCCAGGCCGAGAAAGCGATGCTCAGGCCGCATTGACCGCCCGCCTACGGGGTCGGCTCCCACTCCTCGGGCCCGCCGCCCCTCCACTCCACGAACCCCGGGTCGGTCAGATCGACGCCCTCGGCGTCTTCCAGCCCGGCCCCGGCGAGGAAGACCCGGATGTCGGCCGGGCGGTGGGCGACTCCGATGGCGATGCCGTCGTACCGCACCCGGCGCCAGCCGTTCTCGTCGGGCGGGTAGACGACCAGCTTGGCGGACATGAGCCCAGCCTCGGCCCAGTCCTGTCCCGAAGCACCCCACCGCGTACGAATGGGTGACGCCGGCCAGCAACACCATCGGGCAGGACTTCGCCGCCCGCGAATCCGTCCTGCGCCCACAGCTGGATTGGCCCCGGGGACCGGACCCGGACCCGGAAGGCCCTCACCCGTTCCCAGACCCCTCAGCCGAATCCGCATCACCCTGCCACAACCTCCCGAGGCAATACGGCTAGACCATCCCCACCTTCTCGACGAAGGCGAGCGCGACACTGCCGTCGCTGATCAGCTGGAGGCCGATGACGATCGCGATCCCCCCGAACGGAGGCACCCACTGGAAGCTTCGTGGGACCCCCTCTTCCGACCAGGTGAATCCGACCAGCCATGCGAGTCCCATGCAGGGAGTGGAGAGCAGGGCGAAGACGACCGCCTTCCAGACGGCTGGGCCGGGGTCCGCAGCCATCCCTCCCGCCACCCCCAACGGGAGGACGGTAGCGAGAGCCGTGGCCAGCAGGAACATCAACCACCTGTTCCCGGCCAGCTTTTCCGCGAGTCGGCCCAGCGCCCAGTCCAGTACTCGAATGGGACCTGGGCCCCCGAGGCCGTTGTTCTCAAGGAGAAGCCCGAGCGTTTCCCGCGCGGTCTTCGAGCCGGTCACCGGGTTGTCCGGGGTTGTCCCGGAGAACACCGGACGCGAGTTGGGGTACAACTCGGGGTGCGACCGGATGACCTGACCAGGGATCGTACGGAGGTCCGGCGCCGGGTCGAGGCCGATGGCACGGCCGGCTTCCTCGACGGCTTCCCGGCCCTGTTCCAACAGGATCTCGGCCTTGTCGAGGGTGATCTCGGTCTGGGCCAGGTCCACGTCGTACAGGGCGATGTCGGTCGGGGGAAGCGGGTCAGCCTCTCCCCGCTCACGATCCGGGGTCGAGTGCGGGTCCGGGGCCATGGCCCGCAACCGGGTGACCTCTTGGCGGAGCTCGCGGACCAGGGCTCCGGCCTCCTCCGCCACCACGATCGCGGTGTCCCGGTCCCTTTCGGCCTGCTGCAGGGTCGTGCGGGCCCGGTCCTCGTTCTCCCGGACCCGGGCCAACTGCCTCTCGACGTCCTCCAGCCGAGCCCGCTCATCCGGCCGGGCTCGCTCATCCGGCCGGGCCGCCCCGACCTGGGCCAGCAACCGGTCGCGTTCACCGGTGAGGCGGCCGATCGTGGCCGCCTGGTGCGCGAGTACCAGCAGCAGCGTCGACATGATCGTCTGGGCCTGGTTCCGGGCCTCGGTGCTCTTGTGCAACGCCTGCCGCGCGTTGTCCAGGTCCTCGTGGACGGCGAGGAGCCGGTTCTTCGCCTCGACGAGGTCCCCGTACGCCGCCACCCCGGCCCGTACCGAGGTCGGTGCCGTTTCGGCCCGCTCGAAGAGGGCGTCGACCGTCCGGCGCCGTTCCTCGTCGAGGCGGGGGTCCCCGTCCAGGCCCGAGCAGATGTCGATGACCGCGTGCGCGATCGTACGGGTGAGGTCCTTACCGTCCATGAGGTCGTACATCCGGCGCCGATCGGGCACCGGAGTCCCGGCCGGGAGCATCTCGGGCGTGAGCGCCTCGTGCACCGCCTTGATCGACAGCCCCGCCGCGCCGGCGTACTCGTGGAGCAACTCGGCCACCCTGTTGACCTCCACGACCGGCCCCTTCGGACCGGTCCAGGTCCGCCCCGCCCGCCTGCCGTTCTCCACACACGCCCCCACGCCAGAATCAGTCGCTCCACTACGGGACAGGGCCCCACGGTCCCGGACAACCCCGCGGACGCAGGCCTCCAGCCCCCGCAGCGGGGATGGTCGAACCACCAGCCCGCACCGGCGAGTTGGCGGCAGGGCCCGCCTCCGGTCGCACACCTCGGCGGGCCCCTGAGACCTCTCGGAGGCCCTGATGACCCACCCTAGGCAGTCCCGGCGCTCCAGTCGCCCCAAGGTCGTAATCACCCTCATCGGCGCCGCGATCTCCGGGGCAGCCCGAGCCGTGACGGCCTGGCTCCTCGCCCGCATCGTCGACTGATCACCACCCCGTCCGGGTGTGCACCGGCACCGGTACCCCGCCGGCCCACACCCGGACGGCCCGTTGCCGGACAGCGACGGCCAACCGTCCGGCAACGGGGCCGGACTCCCGCCTCTGCGTCAGGTACCAGGCGCCATGCCCCTCGTACGGGCCGGGGACAGCCCATCCGGAACAGCCCGAAGGCTCCTCCGGCCGGACGGCAACTGGACCATCCCCGCATTCGCGGGGAGCAGCAGTGTTTGATAATCAGCCCGACCAACGTCCAGGGGTCATCCCCGCGGGCGCGGGGAACAGGAAGGACGAGCCGCCGCCGGGGCCACCGGCCGTGGGGTCATCCCCGCGGGTGCGTGGAGTGGGTCTTCCCCGACCTGACCCAGCCGTGCCAAATGGGTTCATCCCCACAGCTGCGGGGAGCAGACCTTCTGGGCCGGGACTTTATACGCCGACGCGCTGCTTTCGGGCGCTTTCATCGGATCCGGCGGTCCACCCACGTCCTCGGGGACCAGCGGCCGTGCTTCTCCCCATCTTCCTCATTGTCCGCAGTACGGCCGTGAACGACTGCGATGTCCCGGACGCGGGCGACCGCTTCGGGTGCGACCTTGGCCAGGACCGGTAGAGCATGGTGCCAGCCCGCGGTGTTCAGGCTCCGGTGGAGGAACCCGGCGGCCGCCCGCTCGTCGGCCGATGTGTGCGGGGTGACCTCCAGGGCCATGCACTCGATGGTCCGGGTGAAGGGGTCCGGCTGCGTGGCGGGGCCGACCGCGGGGAGCGGGCGGACCGGGATCCTGGCGAGGTGACCCGCCACCGCGGCGAGCGCGGACGCCCGCGCCCGCGGGTCGGTGAGCAGCTCGGCCGCGCAACGGGCCGCCTCGAGATCGCCCGCCGTCGCGTGGACCACCGCGAGGGCGGTCGTGGGGAAGTGCTCGGGCCCGCGGTTCGCCAGGTGGCGGGTCAACCAGTCCAGTTGCCTGCCGGGATCCTCACCCGCGCCGATGCGCAGGAGGGCGTGCACCAGGACCGTTTCGGGCTGCCAGGTGTTGGGATTCCTGTGCTCGTACGCGAGGCCTGCCTCCTTGACCTCGTTGAGGAGCGGGTCGTACGGGCGCTCGCCGTAAGCCTCGGCCAGAACCAGAAGGAGGGGGGCGAGACGGGCCAGCAGGGTGGACGTCCCTTGTGGCGATGCCTTGCCGGCGCGCAGATCCTCGATGAACGGGAGCAGCAGCCTGTCCGATCGCTGCGGATCGCTCTCCGCCAGCCCAGCTGCCACCGCGATGCGGGCCAGCCGGTCCGCCTGCCTCCATGCCGCCTTCATGCTGCGGTCCGTGGGCACCACGTGCTGACGGAGGAGGTCCTCCGCGGCCTCGCCCGCTCCCGCGCAGGCCAGTGCCTGCGCCACGTGCGCCCAGGCGGTGTCGGAGGCCGTGTCGGAGGCGCGCTCGGCGGTGGCCCGGGCCGCCTGGTGTGCGCATCGGCGCGCATCGGCGCCGAGGTCGAGGTCCACGTAGGCCAGGGCCATGGCGGCGTACGCTCGCGCGCGGTCGGCCGGGTCCTGCCACGGTGCGAGCAGGGGCCCGGCATCCGGTGTGGTATCGATCCGTACGAGGGCTCCGGCCAGTTCCGGGAGCCACTGGGGCGCGCGCCCCGTTCCCGGGCCTGTCGGCGGCAGGAGGGCGAGGGCCTCGTCCAAGCGGCTCTTCGCGTCACGGTCGTTGCCGAGGTCCGCCAGCCGGAAGGCTTCGTCGGCCAGCCGTTCTGCCTCGGAGTCGGCTCCGCCTTCGTCCACGTCCACGTCCAGGTCCGGTTCGTCGAGGTGTTCGGACTTGTCTCCCGGGCCCCCGGGAAGCGACTGGTCCAGCGGCTCCAGGAGTCGGCCGACCTGTTCCGCGGGCGTGCCGGTGTCGGTCAGTGCCTGGGCGAGACGGGCGAGGGTGTGGCGGAAGCCGAACTCCAGGTGGAAGGCGTCCACCGCCGAAAGCGGCGGCGTGGCATCGGGCTGGAGCACCGCCTCGACCTGCTGGCGGGCCAGGTCGGCGAGGCTCGCGGCCTCCTCCGGACGGGCCTGTGCCAACGCCGAGGCCGCGCCGGCCAGTACGGAGACGTTCTCCAGCGTCGGTGCCGCGTCCCATACCGCGCGGGCGTGCTCCAGGATGCGGTCGTGGAGCCGGGCCGCGCGATCGGAGGCCACGGCCGCGACGGTTTCCCAGATCTGGACGGCTACGGCACTCCCGTCGCCCGACGGCTCCTCGGCCAGGTCCGCGGCCTCCTCCTCCAGGTCGTCCAGCAGTCCCGCGGCGGACTCCGGGTGCTCCAGCGCCAGCATCCGGGCCGCCTCCGCGCAGGCCTCGTACCGGGCCGTGCTCGCTCCGCGGATCGCATGGAGCAGCTCAAGGCCCGCCTCCACCTGGTTCGTGGCCAATAGCGCGAGCGCGGCCTGGCCGGCAGCCGCCTCCGCTTCATCGGCGGCGTACCCGAAGGGTCCGGCCTGGTGAAGGGCCGTACGCGCCCACTCCCCCGCCTCTCGCGCGACACCGCCGGCCTCCTTGTGCCCGGTCTGCGCCAGTACGCGGGCCACGTCGGCGAAGCCCGCCGCCTTGGCCGGGGCGTACGGGGACGCACTCGCCAGGGCCCTGGCCCGCCGGACGTCACCGCCCCGGGCAACCGTCCGCGCGACGGATCGCGGCAGGGGCCGCGTGTGCGGGAGGAGCCACTCCCGGGACATCGCGGCCCCGGCCGCCGTGGCGAGGCTTGGCGGCGTGCGAGCTGCATCGGACGGAGCAACCAGGGCGAGATCGGCGAGCGCGACATCCGGTCCTGAGCGCTGGATGAGGCGGAGCTGGCGCCTCGGGTCGAGGACGAGATCCGCGAGCCGGTCGGCGTTCCCGCTGTGCTGCACGAGCCGCGTGTAGCCGGTGAGCAGGTAGTTCGGGGTGTCCTCGGGCCAGCCCTTGGCACGGTACTCGTCGGCCCAGGCGTGGAGCTTCCCTTCGTACGTGGCGAGGTCCCTCTTGCCGATGCGATCGGCGGCGGCCAGGTACAGCTCCTCGTGTGCCAGGACGAACGTCTGCCCGGCGGCTTCGGCGTCGGCGTCTTCCTGCACCTGTGCGCCCAGCACGAGGCGGTCGGTGTCAGTGGGCGCCATGTTGCGGCCGACGACGCTACGGAGCTTCTTCTGGACGTCGTGCGGCCTGACGCCGGCGAGTTCGGCCATGTCGGCGCCGGTGAGGGCGCCCTGGGCGACAACGAGCAGGCCGAGGAGTGGGGAGCCGATGTTCTCGTCGTCCAGCAGGGCGTTCAGCTCCTGCAGGGCGGTGTCCCTGATCACGTGGGCGGCGGGCGATGCGGCCAGACGGCGGACGATGCCGCGATCCCGCAACGGGTGACCGGGGGCGACGTCCTGCGGGACCTGAGGATGGGCGCGCCCGGACACGATGACCCGCATGCCGGGCGGGGGCTGCTTGGGCAGGAGCGCGGCGATGCTCAGGCCGCCCGGAGCGGCGTCCGCGTCCTCGTCGAGGCCGTCGACGATCAGCAGCAGGCGCCGGTGACGGCCCTCGCTGGCCTTCGCAGCCGCTTCGTACAGCGCGGGCAGGGCCTCCGGCCGCCCCCGTTCCGAAGCCCGAAGCTTCCGACCGGCCACCGACGCCAACTGCTCGCCGATCGCCAGGAGGAAGTCCTCCCGGCGGTTCGTGCCCAGACGCCCGGCGATGAAGTGGTGAACGGCGTCGATGCCGGCGGGGAGCCGACGCGTGGCGAACCAGGCGAGCAGGGCGGTCTTGCCTGCCCAGGCATCGGCCTGCCACCAGGCATACGCGGGGCTGCCGTCCGGGGCGGCGGCGAAGGCCGCCAATTCGTCCAGTTCCCCGTCCCGGCCCACGAACTCGTACGGGAGGACGTCCTGGAGCGCCTGGGACGGCATTCCGTACAGGCGGCCGGGCGAGGCGGCGCCGACGCGGGGTCCACGGCCTCCCTGCCCGCTCTTGCGGACGGCCTGCGCCGCCTCCAGGCTGGCGCGCCACGTCTCCATCTCCATCCGCCGGTGGTCCGCGGAGCGCCGGGCTGCCCGGCCTTCGAGGAAGGGGATGAGCACCTTCATCACGTACTGGACGTTGGTCGGTTTCCAGGGCACAGAGCCGCCGCTGAGCCATTCACCGAGGCTGGAGATGGTCACTTTGAAGCCGGCTTCCTCACCGAGGTGGACGAGGCGCTGGTATCCGAACGCAGAACCCCCGCCTGCGGCTTCGTAGAGCCTCCTCAGATCCCTCGAGAAGCCCTCACCCTGGTCACCGGCCCCGTCGTCCGCGGCGGACTGCTCCGGAATCATCGCCATCCCCTCCATAACCTGCCCCCGTACTGCTTCTTCCGTTCTCCGGGCAGGCCGCGCGTGCCCTCGGTCTGGTCGTCCCGCTCCGCTGGGCGCTAGTCTCGGCCCGGCGCATCACGCCCCCGCGTACGCGGGGATGACTCGCGTTAGGAGCAGAGCCGCTCCAGGACCCCGCGTGCGCGGGGAGCAACCGAAATCGGCGATCCACCATGGGGTCGCGACCGGTTCATCCCCGCGGGAGCGGGGCAACTGCGCGTCCCTCAGCGCGTCAGGATCAGCCCGCAGCTGTAGGCGCGGGCGTGGCCGAGGCCGTTGGAGAGGACTCCGACCAGGGTTTCCGGGTCGGTGACCGTCAGGGAGCCGCGGATCTCGGCGCGGCCGATGCGGACGGGCTTGCGCCGGTGGGCGCTGGAGAGGGTCGGCAGCATCCGGATCCCGAGGCCGTCCGGGTCGGCGGTGGCGCCGATGCGGACCACTCCGTCCTCGGCCGTCGCCGGGTCGCCGTCGGCCTGGAGGCGGCGTGCGAACCAGCGCTTCACGTGCTCCGGTGTGGTGTGGGCGGTGCGCGTACCGCGGGCCTTCTCCTCCGCGGGCTTGCCCGGGGGCCGGCTGTGGGTCGGGTTGACGACCGTACGGAAGCCCACGGCCTCGCCCGCCTTGAAGGTGCGGTCGACGGTGATGATGTGCGGCGGTGCGGTGAAGGCCGCTCGCGGTATCCGGGCCCAGTCCCCCGGGATCCTGGACTGCACCACCAGGACGAGCGCCGCGGCCTTGAGGTCCACCGACCAGGTCGACAGGACGCCCATCTGGGAGCGGGCGTCCGGATCGCCGTCCTCGACCCAGCCGCGGAATCCGCTCATCACGGTGCGGTGCATCTCCTGGGCGTCGGCCAGCGACTTGGCGACGAGCGGATGGCGGGCGTTCAGGGACAGGACGGAGTGGGTGGCGACGAAGCGCGCCGCCGTGGCGGTACGCGTGCCGGTCCCGGCGTTCCCGGCGGTACCCGGGTTCATGGTGTTCACGGGATGATGTCCCATTCGGTGGCGGTCGGAGCGATGGTGACGCGCGTACGGGTCTCCCAGCGCGTGGCATGGGTCCGATGGACGGGATCGAAGCTGACCGGCTGGTCGTTGACCGGTGAGGCACCCCTGGCACCCGATGCCGCCTGGAGCCACGCCCAGGGGCGCCGGCCCGAGGTGTCGGGACCCTCCGGACCCGGCAGCAGTCGCTTCGCGGCGAACACCTCGGCGAGGGTGCCGGACAGGAGGCCCGCGGCGAGCGTGCCGGAGGGCGGGCAGGACTTCCGGCCGAGCCACAGCAGCTGCTTCGGGTGCTCCAGGGCGTACCCGATCTCCTCCAGCCAGGCCCGGTCCTCGTGCTGGAGCCCCACGACGAACGCCGCGTCCGACAGGTACCAGCGCTCCGTGATCAGCGCCGTACGGGAGAGCTCGCCCGAGACCAGCGCCCCGGAGACGGGATCGGCCGCGATCTTCTTCGGTGCCCCGTACCACCCGGCCAGTTCGTGGTGGCCGAAGCCCGGCCCTTCGGCGGCCTCCATGCTCTTGGCCACCGCCGCCGCCCGCCGGTGATCGGTGATGACGTCCCGCGGGCGCAGCGGGTACTTCCCCGCACCGACGGTGTGGTAGTCGCGCACCGGGGTGCCGGGATGATCGGCGCGGACGCCGAAGACGAGCCCGGCGAGGTCCTCCACCGAGTCGGTCCGGTCCCGGCCGAGCGCCGCGGCGCACAGCCCGGTCACCGCCGACTTGGTGGGCCGGCTGTGGGTGTCGCGGTGGGAGAAGCGGGACACCGCCCCCCAGGACTGCAGGGGGGCGGCGAGCCGTACGAGCAGGACGTGCGTCACGCCGTCAGCTCCTCGGCGGAGGTGACGGGCGTCGCGCCGGGGGCTTCGAGCGTGCCCAGGAGCTCGTCGATCCGGGGGTCGTAGGTGAGGACGCGGCCGGACCTGATGTCGGGGCGGCGCTTGCTGACGAAGGCGTGGTGCTTGAGCAGCCGCTTGACCGCGGCCGGACCGGCCGGACCCTCGCCGCCCTTGTCCTCAGGGTTCTCGTCGATCGGGGCCTGGAAGGCAGCCGCGTAGTTGTACGGGCGCTCGCCCTCGAAGGCGAGGACCAGGGCGGGCAGCGAGCCGGTGGAGGCGGTCGAGTTCTTCTTCGCCTCGGGGAAGGCGTCGACGAAGGCGGTCACGAACTCCGCCTCGGCCGCGACCGACGCCTCCTCGGCCTCCTCGACCGTCATGCCGGCGGCCCGCAGGTTCCTGCGCAGCTTCAGGCGGTCGAGGACGGCGTGCCGGTAGAACGTGCCGGTGATCAGGGACTGGTAGCCGGTCATGCCGGCGCCCGAGTCGTCGGCCGCGTCGAGGAAGTCCAGCGCGTTCCTCTTCCGGTCGAGCTTCGCGTCGTCGGCAGCAGCGTAGAAGTCGTCGACCTGCTCCGCCTCGTGCACGGTGAAGGCATGGCCGCTCTGGACCGCGCCGTCGACGTTCGGGGAGTCGGCGATCTCCGCGAGGAAGCGGCCGTACAGGGCGATGTCGATGGCGTCGCGCGGCGCGAGGGCCGTCAGGACCGCGGCTCGGGTCGTCGACGGCACCGGCGGCAGCTTGGCGTCGACCGGGGCCGCGCCCTCCGCCGCCTCGTCCGCGTCGGCCCCGTCCTGATCGGCGTTCTTGCGGCCGCCCTTCTTGGTCTTGGGCGCGGCCGCCGCCTGCGCCGTCAGGTACTCGGCCGTCCAGAGCCGGAGTTCCTCTGCCCGCTCGTGGATGTGGGCCGCGATGCGCGTGCCCGCATCGGAGGGGGCGAAGAGGAGCACCCGGGTCAGGTTCGCGACGGTCTTCTTGCCCGGGTCACCGAACTTCAGTCCGGTGGCCTCGATGACGGCACGGGCCGTA
The DNA here is from genome assembly GCF_041434015.1 of Streptomyces sp. NBC_00454. Lineage (GTDB taxonomy): Bacteria > Actinomycetota > Actinomycetes > Streptomycetales > Streptomycetaceae > Streptomyces. The sequence continues at coordinate 143,364 of NZ_CP107908.1, forward strand.
CGAATCGCCTCGTCCGCGTCCCAGCCGTGCGCGGAGGTCAGTTCCCGGCCGGTGATCAGCGCCCATTCGCGGGTACGGACGCCCGTGCTGCGGCCTGCCAGGGCCCCGATGCCCGCGTTGGCGCGGTCGCGGGTGTGGACCCGTTCGGCGCGGCGGCGCGCCTGGCTCGTGATCATGTGCCGCTCGGTGCCGCCGTAGACGATGGACTTGGGAGAGCCGTTCTCGTCGCGTACGGGCAGCACGGCGACCAGGGTCTCCAGCAGGTGCAGGGAGAGGAACTGACTGCCGGCGGCGGAAGAGGCGTTGCTGGTCACGTGGTGGTGCCCTTCTGGATCGTGTCGGCGGCGGTCGGGACGACGGCGGTCGGGGCGGCGGCGGTCGGGGCGGCGGCGGTCGGGACGGCGGCGAGCGTGCTGGTGCGGGCACCGGCGGTCCGGGAGCGGGCCATGTGGAAGGCCACGGCCCACTCGTAGGAGATGCGTTCCTTGCGGTCGTTCCACTGGCTCAGGTCGTCGGCGAGCAGGGCCCACGAGGGCGGCTTGGCACTGCATGCACGCAGGCGGGCGACGGTGTGCTGGAGGTGGCGCCAGGGAATCCGGCGGCTGGAGACGATCCGGTCGACGAGACGGGCCGCACCAGGGTCGTCCGGACCCTGTTTGGAGCCGGTGCCGATGCGGCGGGCGGCCTCGCCGAGGTTGCCGTAGCCGTAGGCCGGCTCGCCCCGGCCCTGGTGGTAGACCGCGAAGAGGAAGGCGACCTGCTCGTAGATCTCCTCCTGCTCCTCGCTGGGGCTGAACCAGATGGCCCGGAAGTGGGGTTCCTTGCGGACCCGCGGGCGCCTGAGGTCCGCGAGGCTCCCGTAGTTGCGGTTGTGCACGAGGCTGGCGAGCCAGGCCGTCAGGGCGGCGCTGCTCTCGCTGGTCTCGGGTCCGGGCCTGGACTCGGCTTGGGTGGTCATGCCCTCTCCCCTCGGATTTCGGCCGGTGCCTTCGGCGAGGCCAGTTCGTCGTCGAACCGCTTCAGCGCTGCCGCCTGGGCCTTGGCGCCCTGCGCGTTCCTCGGCAGCGAATCGAGACACGCCGTGAGGAACCTGCGGGCGCGGGCGGCCACCGTGGCGGCGTAGTCGAGCAGGCACTCGTGGACGGGCTCGCCGATGGTCGTCTCGTCCATCAGGAGGTCGAACGGTTCCCGCGTCGCCGCCCAGTGCATGCCGCGCGCGTCGAAGCGCGCGATCTGGCCGGTCTTGTCGGCCGGTTTGGGGTTCGGGTAGGCGACGGTCCAGGCCGCGTACGCCGCCTTGCCCAGTGCCGAGGCCACGTACTCGGCGATCTCCGAGCCGCGGAAAGAGGCGAGGTAGAGCCGCGCCTCCAGGCCCGGGGCGAAGGGGAAGGTCCCGTCGACCCAGGTGATGGCCGTGGTCTGCTTGGCCACGAGCCCGACGGTCCACAGCTCGACGCGGCGGGCCGGCTGCTGACCGGGCTCGGGAGCGACGTCCTCCGGCGGGAAGAGCGCGAGCCGCCGGTACAGGGTCGCGCCGTCGTTCGCGCCGTCGGCGGAACGGGCCTTGTCCACTGCGGCGTAGAGGGAGTGCGCGTCGCGCCACACGGCTCGGGTCGCCGAAGCCCAGAGCGGCTTGGCCGTGCCGTCCGCCTTCGTGGCGAGGACCGCGTCCTGCAGGTGCTCGTCCGTCAGCGCGAGCAGTTCGCCGGCGCCGAGGAGCACCCGGTCCACCGCGTCACCCGCGGGGGTCGGGCGGAGCAGGACCGACCGGCCGAGGTAGCTGTGCAGGTCCGCGGGGCCGCTGACCGGGCGGGGCTGGGGCTTGGCCGTGAAGCCGCGGCGCTCCTTGCCGACGGTCCAGGAACGGTTCAGTTCGCCGGGAGGCCCGGAGACCGGGGCCAGGTTCAGACGGAGGGTCTCCCCGAGGGTCTCGCCGAGCGCGATGACGCGGATCCGGGTCCCGAGGCGGGTGGCGGCGAGATTGGTGATGGTGGCGCCGAGTGTCTCCTTGCCGGAGATCCGGGCCCGGCCGGCAGGCCCGTACACGTGCTGCGTGAGCATGGCCCGGAAGGCCCGGGCAACGGGTAAGGGGTGGGGATGATCGAGGTGGTGGTGGTCGAAGAACTGGTTGTAGTCGCCGACCTGCTCGATCACCAGCTGCGCCGGACCGGCGCCGCGCTGGTCGAGGAAGGGGGCGAGGAGGGAGTTCTGCCCGAGCGGCTCGGTGGGGTGGAACAGGTCCCAGACCTCGTCCTCGGGACGCCCTGCGAGCCATTCGGCGGCGGGCCGCAGGGCGTCCTTCTCGTCGACCCAGGCCGGCCATTCGGCGGCGGACGCCGGGTAGGTGCCGGAAGCGAAGCAGATGGCCAGCAAGAACTCGATGACGGCGACCTTCTCCCCCGGCGTGGCCCCTTCCACGCTGCGCAGGCCGTCGGCATCGTGGAGCACATCGACGAGGCCGAGTTCCACGAGCCGGTCGTCGAGGGTCAGCACCGGTACGCACGGCTGCTGCCGGGGATCCCATCGGGGGCGTATCGCCCCGTCGGGCGGGGTGCGTGATTCAGCCAAGGTGCATCGTTCGCTCTCTGCTCATAACGGTTCCTTGCTGGAATGAGGCAGGACGCTAGCAGGCGAACGGGGGCAAGAAGGCAGGTTCCGGAAATCTCAACTTCCGTGGCAGTAACCGGACTTACCCCCAACGCAGGCTCTCGGGAGTCCGGCTCCCGGCACGTCCCCGCGGGCGCGGGAGCATGACTGTGCAGAGCCTCGCCATCTCATGCCCGGAGTCATCCCCGCGGGTGCGGGAAAGCGGTCCAGGAAGATCGGACCAGCTGGAGCCACGTCGGGATCATCCCTGCGGGCGCGGGGAGCAGTCCCATGCCGTGAGTGTGGCCTCACCTCAAGGCGGGTCATCCCCGCAGGCGCGGGGCAGCAGCTCATCGGATACATGATCGGCGCACCGTCGATGGGCCCATTCCCGCCGATGCGGGGTGCAGCCCAGCCACTTGGCTACGTTGCAGCTCACCGCGGGTTCATCCCCGCAGGTCGTGGGGAGCAGCCGAAGGTGTCTTCGAGGCAGGTGTGGCCAACAGGTTCATCCCCGCCGGGACGGGGAGCATGACACGGAAATCGTCGCCGACGCTCTCAAGGAGGGCCCATCCCTGCGGATGCAGGTGCAGCAAAGCGGACCAGGCAGTTCGTCGTGTCCGTCAGATGCATCCTCGCGTATGCGGGGAGCAGACTTGTCGATCCGAGTCTACGTAGCCGATCAGCTGGTCCCGGCCCTTTCGTCGAATCCTGCAGACAGACCTGCCTCTCCGGGGGCGACCCGCATACGGGAACCTGCAGCTCGGCACACTGCCCGCGCGCCCCGACCTCTTAACCGCCTGACCCACCGTCATGATCCCCGTAAGGCCCCCGTAGTGATCACCGATGACGAGAGCGGGCGTGACGCGTCCGGCCCGCCAGAGCCCGGGTACGGCTGGCAGCACATCGTCTACGACGGTTGCTACGCGCTCGCCGCCATCCGCGACACCCTGCTCCGCGTCTTCGGCGAGAGCGGTGAGGACCATGACGGCCGGATGGACGGCGAGAGCGCGCTGTTCGCGCTGACCGTCACCGACGAGGGCCGGCTCCTGCTGGACTCCCCCGTCGGGTCCGGCCTCATCACGGCTGGCCACCTCCTTCGGTTCACCGCCGAGCTGGCCGAAGCCTGGGGCGTCTCCGTCGCGCTGGACTCCGCCGAGGTGCGCATCCGCAGCGTCCCCGTACGCCCTGGACCGCGCGTCCGACGCCGCCGACCAGCAGGACTTCCGGCGCGGGGAGCAGGGGCGGCACGGTCGTACCGTCCGCGTAGATCAAGGGTTCGTCCCCGCGGATACGGGGAGCAGCCAAGGGCGTCCTGGTGGTACTGCAGCCAGGCGGGTTCATCCCCGCACGTGCGAGGGGCAGTTCAGGTGTGTTCGGCCGCGAGCCCGGCTGCCGCACGCAGAGGGGGCATCGGGGCGCACGTACCAGCAGCTCGTGGACGAGTACGTCCTGGAACCCCTGGGACTGGCAGCGGGCACCGTCACGGCGGACCCTCCGCACGATCAGCGTCTGGTGGCACGCACCCTCTTCGGCCGCCCCCTCACCCCGTGGACCCTGAACGGACCGATCCTGCCTTCCGGCGGCCTGTGGTCCACCCCCCGGACCATGGCCTCCGTCCTGGTCGGTCTCCTCGTCGAGCGCAGGCTGGGACCGCCGGCCCCACGTGGCGCAAGGGAAAATCGTCGACGCTGTGGCACAACGGAGCCACACACGGGGCGTCCGCCATCGCCGTCGCACACGACGACGGCCGCTGGCTCCTGCTCCACCGCCTGCACAGCAACGGCGCACGCACCGACCGCATGGCAGTCAAAGAGTTCGAGGCCTCCGGTCCCTCCGGGCCCGGGGCATGACCCGCGGGTGAGCTCGACTCCGTCGGCGATCTTGAAGGCGTCGAGTTCACCTGCCAGCATCCGGCAGGAGGTGAGCAGAGAGCGATCGGCCGGTACTTCAGAGCCTCGTCGACAATCTGCTCCGAACACACGAGCAAGGCGAAGTTTAGGGTCCCGTAAGCCCCCAGCAGGTGGTGTCAGTGTGTCCGAAAGAAGATCCCCGACAGGAGCAGGCACTGCTGCCACTCAGTCCAAGGCTGCCAGCGCACCCGCGATGAGGGAACGCGACGCAGCGCCCCGGGTTGCCTCCTGAGAAAGCCGCTCGAAAGCTCGGGAGTACAGATCGACTTGGCTGGGCTGGGTGAGCGTGGAGGCGGCGTCCAGGGAGTCGGCGTGAACCCTGGTGTCGTCGAAGATCGTGAAGGTTGGCATGGGCCACAGGGTCCGTTGCGCCGAGAAGCCGATGATTCCCACGGCGACGTTCGGAAGGTCCATGGCTCCGAGCAGGTGGCCAAGCTGCGCCGCCATGGTCTCGGCGCTGCACAGCCGGTACCGCAACACGGACTCCTCCAGGACGAAGGAGAACTGGTGGGCGCTGTTGCTCACCACCTCGTTGCGCCGCATGCGCGCCGCCACCGCATCGCTCACATCGTCCGGGGTGCCCCGGAATTCCGCGATGGATGACAGCAGTGCGGTGGCGTAGCCGGATGTCTGGAGAAAGCCGGGGATCACGTCTGACACGTAGACCCGGAACGTGCGGGTCTGCCGGTACAGGTCCCCTGTGGACTCCTGCAGACGACGGAGGCCGCTCCGCTGGAGTCTCTTCCACTGGACGTAAGCATCGGCGGACTGCCTGTTCGCGGCGATCAGGTCGGAGATCTGATCCTCACCCCCACACGCTCTGCACCACGCCCGGATGTCCGCGTCCGAGGGCGGCGTCTTGGCGTGCTCGATCCGGGAGGACTTCGACTCCGACCAACCGCACCGGACGGCCAACTCCCGCCCGGTGATCCCCGCGTCCTTGCGGATCTCACGCAGACGACCCGCCAGACTCTCGCGGGCCGTCTGGACATTCGAAGAGGGATGCGGGGGCAAGGAGGTGGCCTTCGTCAGATTTCGTACAGATGATGCGGGACCGCTTGCTCCCAGACCGCCTCGAAGGCAGTGGAGCACAACTTCACTGTCGTTGGATCGTCCGTGATCTCATCTTCGACCACCACACCGTCACCGGAGAAGTGGTGCACCCTGAGCAACGTGCCGTCGAAGAGCCAGAAGTCATTCCCCGGTAGGGCGATGCCCGTAGCGCGGCGGCGTGGCAGCCACCGCACCTCTTCACCTGCCGTGACGTTGGCGTGAGTGACGTAGTGCTCCCACCGGATGTACTCCGACACAGGTTCGGAGACCACCCGGGCCCTACGGATCGGCACACCCCGCGCCACGGTGTCCGTGATCAGTTGATCGTATGGGTGCCACCAGGATGCGCGGTCGTCCCACCTGATCCGCTCGCCACGCTTCCACGCTTCGAACCGGTCCGTCGGCGCGTAGGAGTCACGCAACTCCAGATGGACGGCTGATCGCTCGGACCGGCCAAGCAGCTCAGCGAAGCTGGGCACGCTCGACGGCATCACACGCCTCCCTGATCATCGAAATCATCCGGGCGGGAATCCTGACGATGGCTTCGCTTTCCGGTACCGAGCCGTTCGCGGGGCTGCTTTCCTCGCACTCCGTCCGAGTCCCGGGAGTCGGCAGCCATCCCTGAAACAGGATCTCCTGGGCCTCCGCGTCCGCCCACACGGTGGGGCAGTGGTCCCGGTCGGTGTCGGGGTCGATTCCCACGAACTCTACGGCCATGGCCGGCTCCCTGGTCTAGGTGCTTGCTTGGGCTTGCATGAGCTTGATGGACCTGCGGTGACACCGTCAATACCCCTACAGGCCAAGCGAATTGGTGTGCAAGCTGGTGCAAGTTCCTTGAGGGTGAGGGAGCGGTCTCCCTAGCGTGGTCGGCATCGGACCACCTGAGGGGACGGTTCCATGACTGCCGCTGGTACGGCCTTTGCCCAGCGATTCACCGCGACCGCGCGGGGTGCCCGCCTTGCTCGGCAGCTTGCGCTGATCGAGTTGGCCGACTGGGGCATTCCTCTCGGGTCTGACGCGTCGGATACGGCTGGGTTGGTCATCGCGGAATTGGCGTCCAACGCAGTGCGGCACGGGCGCGTCCCCGGACGTGACTTCGAGCTGTGCATGGCCGTGCTTGGTGATGTTCTCCGCCTGGAGGTCACGGACGCGCGGGGCGAGCGGCTCCCGGATATCCAGTCGTCCGGCGCCGGAGAGAGCGGCTACGGGTTGCAGCTCATCGCGGCACTCGCCGCTGACTGGGGAGTGACGGACCGGGTCGTAGGCAAGACGGTTTGGGTTGAGCTTGCGGCGGAGCGGGTGTGACGGCCATCCCGGAGTGGGGCCCCGTGGAGCGCGCGTTCCTGGATGAGGGGATCACGCGCATCCTGGCCCGCCGGTTCGGCCCTACTCCGGATCTCGGCAAGGCGGCCGGCGAACGCCCGGACGACGAACTGGCCACCGCCATCATCCAGGCACTTCCGGGCCTGCTGATGGCTGCGGCGGCAAGTCTCGATCACTCGGCGGAGGCGGTGAGGCATGGCACGGCTCAGCGCGCGGGAGGCGCGGGAAGTACGGCAGTACATCGGGAGCCATGAAGCCAAACTCCGGAAGCGCCTGGCGGACGGCGAGACGCACGAGAAGATCGCCGTACAGGTAGGTGTCAGCGTCCGGACGCTTCGGCACATGCTCGACGTGGTGCTACCAGGAACAGGAGTCCCGAAGTGCCAGTGCCCCTCGTTGCCCGCCGGACAGAACGAACCTGCCGCGGAGCCTGGGCACTCCTCGGTATCGGTCACATCGGGGCGGTAAGACGCGGCGTCGGGGGTGCGCCGAGGTACGCGGGCCCCATCGCGGACTCTGTCGAGTGCCTGCAGGAACCCGGACACGACGGATGACACGAAGCGGAAGTTCTGCCTTCGCCGACCCGACGGCAGCAGCCCGCGCAACGTCCTCCAGCGGTGGCAGCCGCCAAGAGGAGCTCATACACGCGCCGGTACGGTCCCCAGCTCGGTGAAAGCGGTCACGGTCTGACGGGGGACGAGGTCAGGCCGCCCTTCTCCGCATCACATCACTTCCCACGGTGTCGGACTCGGGCGGCGCAGCCACCACCAGCCGACCAGGGCCGGTTCGGCGGACGCGCCTGTCAGCTCTCTGCGAAGGTGCCCCGACGGATCTTCCTCTGTTGCCGCGACGAACCGGCTGTCCAATTCCTCCAGGGCCTCGTCGAGCAGTTCGGTGACCTCGTCCGGCAGGCGGGCACTGATGTCGGCGAGTTCGTCGCGGGCTTCCAGCCGTTCCCGGTAGAGGCCGGCCGGATACCAGCCCGACGGCGCCCACCCGGACTCCATCTGCGCGATGACCCGCTCCCACACGGCCAGCTTGTCCTCCGCGGACCAGAGGGGACTGCCCGTGCCGTCGTCGAAGGCCATCCGAGCCTCGTGCGACGCGACGCGCCGCAGGCGTTCCACTGATGCCTCGAAGGCCTCGGCCACAGGGCTCGGCAGACGCTGCTCCTTTACGATCTCCTCGAATCTCGTCACGACCGCCCGCGGGAGCTGCGGAACCGGCGCCTCGACGGCCGTCACCTCGAACATCGAGGACTCGTCATCGGAGGGCTCGAGCCGAGCACGGGTGGCAAGCCCCTGCGGAGTCACCGCCCAGTACGCACTGGGCGGTGCTTCAACTGCGGGGAACAGGACGGTCGTCGCTGCGACCTGCGCGAATCCTGCGGCAACCTCGGACTCGGGCGGCTTCACGGCCACGTAGTCCTGGACGTAGATGTCCAAAGACCACGCGACATCACCGAAGGTTGCTCGGTAGGTGCACAAGACGGGCGCCTCCCAGTTCGGGAGGTCAGGGTCACCATCGGGATCGACCACTTCCACATCAGCGACTGCCATACCGAGGCATTCCGCAAGTGCAGCAGCCATGACCTCAGGTCTGACGGCATCGACCGTGAGCAGGTTGTACGTCAATGAAACGTCCCGTTGTAGATCGCGAGAGCCTTCTCTACGGCTGCTGGACTATTGGTAAAGCCCGGGGCCCTAGGTCGTCTCTTTCGGATCTTGCCTGACCCGCAAGATCGAAAAGAGACAGCCTAGCCGGACGGGCCCCGCCGACGGCCGCGGCACCCCTCTCCGCCGTTCGTTCCATAGTGCGTACAGGGGGGGTGGCATGATCGCGCGCATTGTGTAATTTGAGGCGCGCCGCCCCATCGGCCGCGCGAGCGGAGAGGGCGGCGGGAGCGGGAGGCCGGGTCCTTCCGCCGTGCCGAGTGCACCCGGGGGCGGGGCAAAAGGGGTGGCGTGTCATGCCGGTGGCGATGGTCGAAGCGGTTCTGCTCGCGCGCAAGAACGAGCGGCGCTTCGAGGAGCTCAAGCGACGGCGCAAGAAGCTGGAGCGGCACATCCGACAGGAGAGCGAGGCCCAGGAGAAGCGCCGCCGGGCTGTCTACGACCAGGCCCTGGTCCCCTTCCTCGAGTTCTTCGAACGGCTCAAGCACGTCGACCTGGTGGAGCTCGCGCCCGTGGACCGAGCAGGCACCGGCATGGCGGACGTGGAGCTGCGCGAGCTGCGGAACGTGGCCGTCACGACGGTGGCCTCGCTCGCCGGAGGCGCTGCCGCCGGCGCCGGGGTGGGAGCCGTGGCCTACACGGCGGTGGGAGCCTTCGCGGTGGCGTCGACGGGCACCGCGATCTCGGGACTGTCGGGCGCGGCGGCCACCAGCGCCACCCTGGCCTGGCTCGGCGGAGGATCACTGGCGGCCGGAGGCGGCGGAGTCGCGGCGGGCACGCTGGTGATGACCGCCCTGGTGGCCGCTCCGGCGCTGCTCGCGGCGGGGGCCCTGCTGGAATGGCGCGGCCGCACGGTGAAGGACGAGCAGAAGAAGTTCGCCCGCCGGCTCGCCGAGGCCGGCCTGGAACTGAAGAAGGCCCGGACGGAACTGTCGGCCGTGTTCCAGCGCAGCCGGGAGATACGCCTGGTCCTGGGCGACCTGAGCCTGGCGCTGCGCGCCCGGCAGGCCCCCTTCGCCGAACTGGTCGGCCGCAGCGAGGACTACGCGTCGTACGGACCCGGTGCACGGGCCCTCGTGAAGGAGATGTTCGACCTGGCCGTGGCCACGGTCGCCGTGATGGGAGCGCCACCGGCAGGTGAGGACGGGCGCGTGAACGAACTCTCGGGCCGGGCGGTCGCCGACGCCCGGACCCGGCTCGCGGCCCTGGCGGCCGCGGCGTGAGCGAGGCCGGGCCCCGGCGCGCGGGCAAGGTGGCCTCCGCCGCATCTCGGGCGGCCGGCGCGGCCGCCTGGTGGGCGGCGGACGAGGCGACCCGCGGGTTCGCCGCGGCGACGCTGGAGACCCTGGACACCAGGGAGACGGTGCAGCGCCTCGCCCGCCGCTACGCGGCCCTGGGCAACGCCCAGCGGGCGGGCCACCTCTTCGAGGTGGAGCACGCCCTCTCGTTCAACCAGGCCGCCGCCCGGGCCGGGGCCGGGGTACGAGCCGTGGTGTCGGAATGGGCGGCGGGAGGCTCGCAGACGGCTGCCGCGGACCTGCTGCTCGTCGACGGCGGGAAGACGGTCGGTGCGGCGCAGGCCAAGCTGATGGCTTCGGTGTCCGGCACCACCCACCAGCTCCGCCGCGCCCACTACACGGGCATGGGACGCCTGGTGGCCGGGGACAAGGTGGCCGCCGTGGACGGCCTCCTGGGACGGCGCCTGACCATGAACCCGGACGGGGTCGGCCTCGCCGACTACGCCGACGCCCGCGCCCACCTCACCGACTCCGTCCGCTACGGCGACATCTCCTCGCAGCCGGTGGACCTGGCCGACGCCCACCGCCACGCCACCGACCCGGAGAAGTGGATGCGCGGCCGGGTGCGTGCCGCGGCCGCCGGGGAAGCCGCCGCGGCCGCCGTCACCGGGGCGGCCGTCGGCGCCGCGGCCGAGGCCGCCATCACGGCCGCCGGACAACTGGCCCGGATCCGGGCCGGGGAGACCTCGCCCGCCCAGGCCGCGCTCACTGCAGCCGCCGCCGCGGCCCGCGGCGCGGCGCGCTCCGGCTCACTGGCCGGGCTCTCGTCCCTGGTCCGCACCGCGGGCCGCGCCGGGCGGCTGCCCGCCGCGTTCGGCGGCGGGGAACTCGCCTCGGCCACCGCGAGCGCGGCCCTCGCCGTCGCCGGGGCCGGCCTGCAGTTCGCCCAAGGGGACATAGACGGCGGCGAGTTCGCCGCACGCAGCGCCGAAGCCGCCCTGCACGCCTGCCTCACCTGGGCCTGCGGAGCCGTCGCCCAGACCGTGATCCCGGTGCCCGTCGTCGGAGCGCTGGTCGGCGGGCTCGTGGCGCAGGCCGCCGGAACCGTCATCATCCAGGGCCTGCAGGCGGCCGTGGTCATCGCCCGCGGCACCCGGAGCACCGGGACGGACACCCTCGAACACGAACTCCTCGCCATCTCCCTGACCACCGGCCTCATGGCCACGGCGACCGCCTCGCTGGGACCGAACACCCACACCCGCACCACCGTCCTGCCCGCCCTCGTACCCGTCCGCGCCCACCTCACCAGCAGCGATCCGGCCCGCGCCCTGTCCTCCCTGGCCGCCCTCACGGCCGACCACGCGGGGGTCCCCCTCCATCTCACCCCCGAGGAATTCGACACCTGGATGACCGGACCCGACGACTTCGCGCTGGTGCTGGACCCCAACTGGTGAGCCCCTGCCGGTGAGCCGACCGCCGCACCCCTGCTCGAAGGCCCCGACGCGGAGCAGGCCGGTCGGCCTATGCCGTTTCCTTCGGATCATCTCGCTGACCAGATGAAGATGGCTGCGAGGTGGAGTCCGGCGAGGTAGATGGTGGCGGTCTTGTCGTAGCGGGTGGCCAGGCCGCGCCATTGCTTGAGCTTGTTGATGCAGCGCTCGACAGTGTTCCGCTGCTGGTAGGCCTCGCGGTCGAAGGCGGGGGGGGACGGCCGCCGAGTCGGCCGAGACGTTTGCGGTTGGCGGCCTGGTCGGCGGGCTGCGGGATCACCGCCCGGATTTCGCGGCGCCGCAGGTGGGAGCGGATTGCGCGGGACGAGTATGACGCTTATCCGCGTGGGATGTCTTGTCGGCCAGGACCACGTCCGGTCGCGCTCTCGGCCTGCCGACCGGCCGCGGAAGCCGTAATCGGGCCATGACCTTCGGGAACGCGGGTGCGTCACCGGCTTGGCCGGGTGTGATGAGGAAGGCCAGAGCCCGGCAGCGGTTGTCGGCGGCCAGATGGATTTTCGTGGTCAGTCCGCCGCGGGACCGTCCGAGGGCATGGTCGGCGGGCTCGCCGTCCGGGGCCCCTTTTGACGGGCCCCGGCGACGTGCTGATGGGCACGGACGATGGTGGAGTCGACCGCGACGACCCAGTCCAGGTCGCCTTCGGCGTCGGCCTGGGCGAGCAGGGCGGTGAAGACCTTCTCCCAGGTCCCGTCCGCGGCCCACTTCCGCAGCCGGTTGTGGGCGCCCTTCCACGACCCGAACTGCTCGGGCAGGTCCATCCACGGTGTTCCGGTCCGGTACTTGAACGCGATCGCGTCGATCACCTGCCGGTGATCCCGCCATCGCCCGCCCCGCTTCGGCGTCCGCTCCGGCAGCAACGGCTCGATCCGCGCCCACTGCCCGTCAGTCAACGACACACATCAACCAACGAACAGATGATCCGAAGGAAACGGCCTAGTCAGCCGCCCAGTGCCACATGGTCAATCCCCGCGTGTGCGGGGAGCAGGTCCAGGGCGAGATCGAGTCAATGATCCCGTTGGGGCCATCCCCGCGCGTGCGGGAAGCAGGCTTGCTGACCTGCGACTCTATGCGGGCGATGAGCTGGTTTCGAGCACTTTCGCCGAATCCGGCAAGCAACCCATACCAACCCGCCAAGCTCGATTCCCCCCGGACAAGACCGTGGCTGCCGCGCTCGTCGGCCTGGTGGCAGCCCGGGCGGCCTCGTTGTGCGCACGGTGCGACGGATACGCGCAGCCCAGGCACTTGGTAGTGGCCGTCGAAGGGCGTGCCGCGACCCAGGACGATGGCATGTCGCCCCGGCGAGATCAGGTGTACTCGGCCCGGGGCCCCACCAGCTGCTCGGACACCACGGCCAGCCAGCCGCTCGGCGTGTAGGGAGCCGGTGGGTCGACTTCCATGCCCAGCTCGGCCACGCCGACCGCGTAGTCGACCTCCTCGAGGCCGAGGGCGAGCAGCTCTCGTACCTCTCCGACGAGGCGTGCCACGAGGGTCGGAGCGGACGAGGCGGCGTAGTCGAGGACCGCGGCCTCGTGGTCCTCGAACTCGTCGGGCATGTCCTGTGAGAACCAGCCGCCCAGGAACTGGCCGAGCTCGGGGAAGCGCGCGTGCCACTCCCAGTGCGTTTCGGGTACCGCCGACGGGGGCGGGACCAGGCCCTCCTCCACGCTCCGCTTGATGTGGTCGGCGGCCAGCAGCAGCCACTCCTGGATCGCGGGCTCGGGCAGGCCGATGTCCGGTACGGGGTAGAACTCGCCGAGGCGCTGCCGCAGTCGGCCGGGCGGGTTCTGGGCGTAGGTGCGCAGTTGCTGCTCGGCGATGGACAGGGCCCAGGGCCGGGTGTGCCAGGTGTGGCGCAGGTAGGCGGTCAGCGCCCGGCTCGGCCGGTCGGGAGTGTCGTCGGCGGCGAGGCCGGCGTACGCGCTGATCACCTGGTCGAGCTCGCCGTAGCGGCGGTCGAACTCCAGGGGCTTCATGGACATGGGTGCGGCGGCCTCTATACGTAGATCGGGACGGTGGCGTGCACGACGAAGCCCAGGGGGCTCGTGGGCTCCCGTCGGAGCACCACTCGTGCGGCCCGTACGTCCACGGCCTCGCGTCCGGCGAGGGCCATGGCCTGGATGAGGACGCGGCCGACGGGTTCCTCGCGCGAGGGCCAGGCGGCTTCGATGGTCAGGCGGGGGCGGGTGTTCTGGGCGAGCCAGCGGTGGACTGCCTGCTCGTTCCGAGTGACGACCTGCTGGGTGGCCCACTGGGCGGTTTCCCGGTCGGGGTACGTGGCGGATCTGGTGAGCACTGGGGCTTCCCGTTCGACGGTTCGGATCGGATCGGTCAGGTGGACAGGAAGTTCCAGAGCACTGCGACTTCCTCGTCGTTCACGGCGATCAGTCCGGCGTCCCAGTCGTACTGGCTGAAGGGGGTGTGGCCTCGGGAGGGCTGTTTGTAGAAGTCGGGGTGGTCGGGTTTCCAGGCGAGGTTGGTGTAGAAGCGGGTGCCGTCGGGGAAACGCGACAAGATCACCTCGGCCCGACGTTCCCTCTCCGGCCTGACCTTCTCCCAGCTCAGCAGTCTGGAGAGATCCGAACGGCTTGATCCGGCCCCGAGCAGGACGAGCAGCGACCGCACCGAGGAGCGGGGGATTTCATCCACCAGCAGCCGGTAGCGTTCCGTGTCGTCAGGGCTGGAGGGCGTCTGCAGCCAGGGGAACAACGGATCCTCGAGGCGCTCCTCCTCTCCCTCGTAAGGGTCGATCGAATCCCACCCCCGGGGATCCCGTGTTTCCATACGCATGATCGCCCCCACATCGACCCACCAGTCGTCGTGTTCACGAGGGGAGACCGCGACGAACGTACAGAGCCACTCGTAGAGCTTGAGCGCCTCCGCCCACGCCGCCGCGTCGGGTCGGCCCTGCTCCATCTTTCGCTCCTTCATTCCGGCGACGAGGTGTAGACGACGAACGGCGGGTTCAGATCCGGGTCGTACATGAGGCGAGTGGTCACTCCGAGAGTGTCCTTGGCGGGCCCGATGGTGCTGTTTATCGGGTCCACCGCGACGGTCCGGCCGGTCGCGGCGGAACCGGTGAGCGGGCCCTGGAGCGGTACTGAGGGGACGTCTATGTCCAGATTCTTTGCAGGTGGTGGATTCCCGAGCCAGTCCTGGATCTTCTGCGTGTTCCGCCCGATGTTGTACTGCGTGAATCTCTGCGCCGACTCCAGATCCGGGAAGGACGAGGAGGTGAGGATGTTGAACTTACCGTTCGCCCGCTGCTCGTCCTCGATCCGCTGCAGGAGCTGCTCGTCCGTCTTGCCCACGTGCTTGTCGATGGTGTGGGCGCCGTCCAGCCCCTCGTTCGTCGCCAGGTCCAGCGAGTACATGTACGGAAAGGGGCTCTGCCCGCTGATCTGCCAGCTGTGTTCCTTCTTGAACTCGTTGAGGGAGCGGGCGCCGAAGCCCTCGGCGCGGGCCGTCTCCGCCTGGTAGGTCGGGGCGCTGCGGATCGCGATGTCGAGCTCCGGCATGAGCGCCTTGAGCTTGCCCGCCGCGTCGGTGAACTCCTGGTGGTAGGTCTCGACAACGGCGTTGCACCCCTGCTTGTCCATGTGGCTGCGGAAGGAGAGCACGATCCGGCCCACGATCCCTCCGACCGCCGACTTGGTCAGGTTCGTCACGCTCAGGTCGGTGAGGTCGGAAGCCGTGGCCTTCGCCGCGTTGATACCGGCCTGGCTCGTGAACTTGGTGGTCTTGTCCCCGATGTCGCAGAGGTGTTCCAGGACGCCCGCGACCTCGTCCGCCGTCTCCTTCAGGACGTCGATGATGGGGCGCCGTCCGGACGGCGGAAGGTCCTTGGTGCTCCGCCACTGACGGCCCGTCTGGCTCCGGTTCCCTGCCCCGTCCAACTGCCGGCCCCACGCCGTGGTGCCCCAGATGGTCTGTCCGAAGATCCGCATGGCCGCCTGCCACTCGCCCTTGTCCTTCGGGTCCGTGATCCCGGCGATGGCCGCGTTGAAATCGTCCGAGGCCTTCACGGCCTCGGACGCGAGCTTTCTCCAGGCCTTGGCCATGTCCCGGACCTCGTGCTCCTTGATGCCCGGGGTGATCTCGTGGACCTTGCCGAGGCGCAGGCCGTGTTCGATGGCGGGCCGGATGACGTCGGCGAGGAAGTCGGGAAACTCACCGATGGCGCCGGAGATCCACCAGGAGTCGACGTCCTCGCCGGTACCAGTCCACTTGATGGGGTTGACGGGCCCGTAGCGCGGAAGCGTGTTGATGACCACCGGCTCCGGCATTCGCGCCGGCGGTGCCCCCTTGCGGCCACCGGCCTCCCATTCGGCGAGTGCGTAGTGCTTGGCGGTGTGGTTGAGGCCTACGGCGGCGCCGCCGGCACTGACCACGCTGCGGCCCCAGGCTTCGAGAAACTTCGCGACCAGCTCCCCGTAGGCGTCCGCGAACGCATCCGCGCCCCGGCCGGTCCCGGCGGACTGGTTGTACTTGTTCAGCACGTCGACGAGGACGAACGCCCGCTCCGCATGTGCGAACTGGGCGCCCTTCACCAGGTCGGCCGCATGGTTGACGTGCACCGGCTGGACGTCGAAGCCGCCGTTCGCGGCGGGAGAGGGCGGGGTGGTCATCAGGCGGCTCCCCAGCCGCGCAGCACGGCCCGGTGCGCGGAGGCGTAGGCCAGGTGGCCGTTCACCACGATGTCGTGCAGCCAGGCCTGGGTGGCCTGCAGGTCCTGGGCGGACCGGTCCCATGTGTCCAGCTGGTCGACGAAGGCAGTCCGTGCCTCACCGTCCCAGGTCAGAACGGCCTTCTCGACGCGCCCGTAGAGCAGGTCGAGCTGTTCGTTGAGCGTCTTGAGGATCTCCTCAAGGTCCCCGGCCGCACGTTGAAGCGTCGCGAAGTCGACCGATATGTAGTCGTCGCCCGCCGACATGAATCCCCCCTGGTGGTGGCTGTGGTCCTGTTCTAGAGATCGGCCAGGCGGCTGCGCGGCCCCGTCTGCGGCGCGGGCGACGCGGCGGGCGTCGAGAGCTCGTCGGCCTCCGCCTGGATGCCAGCCTCGGACTGGACGCGCCTGAAACCGTCCAGGATCTCGAGCTCCTGCGCCGTGAACCCGCCCTTGCTCAGGCGAACAGCCTTGGCCAAGAGCTTCATGGTCTGCCGGATGCGTGCGGCGTCCTCGGCGGCGGCCCGGTGCTTGGCCCGGTACGCCTCCGAGGCCGGTCCGCGCCAGCGGGCCTCGATCCCGTCCACGATCTCGTCCATGCGCAGGAGCTGCTTCTTCAGTACTTCCTGCATCGTGTCGAGGTCGCCGGCGAGCGTCTTGAGCTGGTCGCCCTGGACGGCAAGATCTGCCCCGGCGTCGGCTGCGCCGCTCGAACCGGCAGTGTCAGAAGCTGCGTTCATGGTGTCCCCTCCCCCCGGAGTTCGACCTGATGGTCATTTGTTCGACCGTAGCAAACGCGAAACCGGCGGAACTCCCCCACTGGCTCATGGCCACTGTCCTGTGCCATCGAACCTTGACCACCCAGGTCAGCCCGTATGCGCACCAGTCGAGGGCTCCTCGCCACCCGGCGACTCCGGGCTCTCACGGGTGCTCGGGCCGAACTGCTCGGAGATGTTGTTCCACATGAAGCTGTCCTGCCAGTCCGGCGCTGCACCGGCCCAGCCGAGCAGAGCCCCCAGGACCTTCTCCTGGGAGATCGTCTGTGTCTGGTAGTGCAGCTCAGCCACGCCGTCCCGGTATTCGAGCTGGAAGGTGTTGTTCTCGCGGAGCAGGACCTGGATGTACCAGCTGCCGGGCCGCTCCTCGTCCACCCGCTCCAGGACCAGGTGAGCGTTCCCCCGTTGCAGATCGGCCAGCATCTTCCCGATGGCCGGCCTGGAGGGCCGCTTCACTACATGGCCGCGTTCGTTGGTCGCAATCAGCATGGCCCGATCATTCAGCAAGGGTCTGACACTGCTCAGCGAGGCCCTGACCTGGGCGGTCAAGGTTCGATGGCACAGGACAACCGCTCCTGCTGGCTGGCGCCGGGAGCAGTTCCGTACGTGGGACGCTGCTCGCAGCTCGCGGCAAAGCGGTGCTCGGGGGACGTGAGTCAGATGGAGTCAGGGGCCGTCCCCGCGTGTGCGGGGAGCAGTGCTGCGCGAGCGTTGTTTTCCCGCTGCCGGTGGGGTCATCCCTGCGTTCGCGGGGAGCACTACACAACCGCGTTACGGGCTGTGGCGGTACCGGGGTCATCCCCGCGTGCGCGGGGAGCAGATTGGCCGACCTGGCACGTTACGGCAACGAAAGGGCCGTTTGCAGCGCTTCCACAGATTCTGACATATCGACCCTATGGGTCATGCCGTGCCGTGCGCAGCCGGACCTGCCGGCGTTCCCGGTCGATCGGGGTCGGTACAGCGATCGCCGAAGCCGGATTGTCCGTCCGCTGCAGCACCACCTCCGCGCTGTGAACGTTCGCGTTATTCGGCTCTGTCGCTGATCTTGGATGTTGTTGGCGAAGCAACAGGGCCTGTATCGGCCTCCGGAAGGAACGACGGCCTACAGCGGCCCGGCGGCGGCCCGGCGGAACCGCTCGAACGCCGAGTCCCCTGACGGCAGCAGGCCGGCCCTCACCATCGCCGTGCCGAGCTCCAGCTCGCGCTCCTCGTCCGCGCACTCCAGGCCGCACTGGATGATCTGCGCAACCATCTCGGTGGTCCCGGCCAGGAAGATCGCCCCGCTGTCCGCCTGGTAGAACCAGGCCTCGTAGACGGGCGACCGGTCGGACACCACGTCCCAGAGCTCGCAGAAGTCCAGCCCCGATTCGTCCTCGGGATCCGAGGACAGGCGCCGGTCAGCCGGGAGATCCTCACCGTCGTAGGCGGCGCCGCAGAGCGCGACCTGCTCGGCCTGGACGGGATTGAGCTGCGCCACCGAAGTGATCTGTCGCCTGTTGATGAAATCTGCCATGCCCGGAAGCTAGCAGGGCTCACCGACAGGACCCGCCCAGCCCGTGGGGCGGGCCCTCGGGCTGCTGGGCGGCGGGACCTGTGGGAGCCGACGTCATGCAGAGCCCGAATGGGCCAACAGCGTCGATCTTGTGACGCCGGCCTACTGGATCGTTTCGAGCGAGTGCGTAGTTCAGGGGTTTTGCGCCAGGCCCTACCGCGTCTGGCAACCGGGGAGTCGGCGCCACCAGCGGCGTAGGCGCACCGGCAGTGGCGCGCGCTCGGGAGGATCAAGGATCAGTGGCGGTGGGGGCAGGGTGGGGACGAGATGCTGGTCGCCCTCGGGTCCGAGGTGCTCGATCAGCTCTGCTCGCCACCTCTCTGCCCACTCGGGGTGCATTGCGTGCAGGAGGGTCGCCCGGCGCTTCCACTTGGCCGCCAGATACTCCTCCCCGACCAGGGGTTGCTGCTTGTTCGTCCAGTCGCGGGCGAGGCGTGCGGTTGCGTCGTCGAACGCCCAGTACAGCAGTTCGTCGGGATCGCAGGTACACCGCTCAAAGCAGGGCTCTCCCCGCTCAAAGGCGCGGTAGACCAGCTCGCCGTTCTCGCAGGCAGTGATGAACGGGTGGGCGCCATCACGGTTGTCGAAGGTGGGCACATACCAGCCCGTCAGACCGATGAGTGAGCTCAGCCGCCCGATCTCGACCTTCAGGTGTTGCTCCATCAGGGCCTTGCTCTCGCTCATTGTCCTCACCGCATCTTTGCCGCACGGGCCGGGTTGGGGCAGAGCGAAGCCCACCCGTGTCCGGCCCGTTCGCGAGTCGCGGATCGATGCCGACCGCGCATCCGGAGCATAGCCTATTATCGTCATTTCGACGATAATAGTGGAGGGCGCCAGCATCCTCTGAGGAGTTGCTGCGGGGCCAAGCGGATCCTTCACGGCTGCCTGCGGATACGTACAGGCGAGGGCTTGCCGACTATCGGCCGGTTGGAGTGCGGTGTCGTGCGTGGCGGGCCTGGTGTGGACGAGCGCGCAACATGAACGCTCGCACGCGCTGGTGAACGAACTCGCCGGCCCGGCCCCACCCCCGCTCCTTGCGTGGGCTGCAGTCTCCTCTATGATCGCAAGTAAGTGCTTACTTGCGAGGTGGGGATGGACAGTCGTACGCGCGTCTTGGAGGAGGCCATGCGGCTCTTCGGCGAGCAGGGCTACGCCAAGACGACGATCGCCGAGATCGAACGGGCCGCCGGGCTCTCGCCAGGGTCCGGAGCCCTCTACCGGCACTTCCGCTCGAAGGAGGAGCTGCTGGCCGAGGGCGTGCGCTCAAAGATCGCCGAGAACGCAGGGCTGCTCTCACTCCTCGGTGACATGCAGGCCGTGGCCGCGCTGCCGTTGCGCGAGCGTCTCGCGACACTGGCTCGCGCCGGCCTGCGCCGTCTGGACGAGGAGCGCGACCTCAACCGGATCGTGGTGCGCGACCTGGCCGCCTTTCCGGCGCTGCTGGAAGCGGTCCGCGAGGGCGAGATGCGCCGCATCCATGCCGCGGTGGCGCAGTGGCTGCGGATGCAGGCCGGCCCCGGGGAGCGGGACTGGGACGCGCTCGCCGTGGTGCTCGTGGGGGCCGTCTCGCATTTCTGGCTGCTGCGGGACGTGTTCGGCGCCCATCCCAGCGGCCTCGACGAGGACCGCCTGGTGGCTGCCTTCGTGGACCTCGCCGAGGGGCTCCTCCAGCCGCACGGCTCCTGAGCAGTGCAGGCACAACTGATCATCCGACACGGATAAACGGAGTGGCTCGATGAACATCGCATTGTGGATCGCACAGGGCCTGCTGGCCGCAGTCTTCCTGGGCTCGGGGTTCCTGAAGTCGACCCAGACGAAAGAGAAGATGATCGCCACGGGCCAGACCGGCGTCGCGCCCTTCCCCTTGCCGGTGATCCGTGTGGTCGCGGCACTGGAGATCGCGGCGGCGCTCGGGCTCATCGTTCCCCGACTGACCGGCATAGCCCCGGTCCTCACCCCGCTGGCCGCCATCGGCCTCGCCGCGGTCATGATCGGTGCGGCCGTCGCGCACTGGAGCCTGCGAGAGTACAAGCAGGTCTTCGGCGCCAACATGCTTCTCCTGCTCGTCTGCCTCTTCGTGGCCCTCGGCAGGTTCTGAGCACCGACACTCCCCAGACACCGCAGACACTCTGGGCAATCGACCAGCCTGCTGCGAAGACCTTCCGCAGCTCGCGCGATTCCTGCTGCTACGGAGCCAGTGGCGCAGAGCGATCGACGGCTGGTCCGTCCCGAGCTCGCTCGATCAACTGCCGATGGCTCTCGTACCTCTCCGACGAGGGTTTCTGCCCCCGCAGCCGTGTGGGCGCCGCGCGCGGATGCCCTCCGCGCGCGGCGCCCAGTTCCGACCGTGTAGCCCGGCCGTCAGTTCCGGCCGGGGGTGAGGGCCTTGGCCGCCTTGAGGCGGCCGGGGGCCAGGGCGTCGGTGGCGCCCGCGCCCACGCCCGGGGTGGCGTCCCAGCCGCGGATCTTCGACGCGACCCGGCTCAGCCGGGCGTCGCCCGGGCGGACGGCGATCCCGAAGTGGGACTCCTTGGCGGGCGTGGAGTCCCCACCCCACTGCACCACTCCCTCCAAGTCGGCCAGGATGTCCCGCACCACCACCAGCTCGTGCGGGAAGAGCCCGTCCCGGGCGCCGAGCGGATAGCGCAGCGGGCGGATCGCGATCGCGGTGCCCGACAGGTGGTCGCTCTCGTACGCGGCCGCCACCTCGCGGTGCGAGGTGTGACCGGCGACTTCACCGTCGCGCAGCGCGTCGATCTCGTAGTGGAAGCGGCGCACCACATGCGTGAGCACCGTCGCTATGTCCCCGGCGGCCGCCGAGAAGTGCACCCCGCCCGTCCCCTCGACCCGGTGGACCGGAGCCGAGGCGAGCACTGGCCAGCCGTTGGCGCCGGTCTTCCCCTTCCATGTCTTCGCGACGGGGCCCGCCGCGGCGAATCCGGTGCCGGACAGCGGGCCCGCCGCCAGGACCGCGCCGCCCGCGATGCCGAGACCGGTGAGCAGGAATCGGCGGCGGTCCGGGCGTGCGGCCGCGGCCGACGCCATGACATTGCGCATGAGTCAGTTCCTCGTCGTTGGTAGGGCCGGCGTTCACATGCCGGTCGGGCCGTTCGCTTCCTGTGCGGCCCGCTCCGCGAGCGCGTCCGCGAACCCCAGGCAGAACTCGGTGAGCCGGTCCAAGGAGAGGAGGATGGGCTGCGTGGCGGAGAAGCCCGCGATGTCGGTGATCAGTGTTACGCGGCCGGCCGCGACGGTCAGGTCGGCGACCGATGTGAGGACATCCTTCGCCGCAGCCGCCGCGGTCTCCCTGTTGCTGGCGAACCGCATCTCGTAGAAGTCGCGGAACCGGGTCAGGGCCCGCATCTGACTCTCCCCGAGGTCGTAGTGCTCACGTACGACGGTCAGCAGGGGGCGGCGGCCGTCCTCCATCCGGCGGGCGAAAAGGTATCCGTCCACGTCACACAGCAGGTCGTTGAAGCCGAACGTGGAGGCAGCGCCGATCCGCCCGAGCTTCTCCTTGCAGTAGACGTATCCGGACGGGTAGGCCGCGACGTCCCGCCGCCATTCCGCGTAGAAGGTGATCAGGTCACCGCCCCAGCCCACCACATCGCCCACGTTGGTCATGGCCAGATCGCCGAGCTGCGGTTTGAGGTAGTGGCCGTTGGCGACTGCCATCAGGTGCTGCTTGTCGAGCGCGTACCCGGTGACCGGATCCTTGAACTCGGGGAGTGTCTGGGGAGTCCCGTTGCCCGCCACGAAGTCGACGAACTCGCCGGGGACGTTTCCGATGAGGACCCCCCACTTGGCTCCTTTGTATGCGTCCTTGCGGGCGTATTCCAGCGTGAGCTCCGTCGGATCGCCCTTCTCGTACCGGACCGCGAGCGGATACAGCCACTCCAGGTAGCGGACGAACTCGATGGCCGGGTTCACGTCCTGGTGGACGGAGTTCTGCCCGGCGTCGGTGTGCCACCGGTGGGCGTCGCTGTCCAGGTCGAAGACGTCGGAGCCGGCCGTGAAACGGAACTCCTTGATCTGGTTGAACGCCCAGTTCGGCGGGAGCGGGAAGCCGAGGTTCCCGGAGAAGCCCCACGACATCCCGGAGACGAACGAATAGCGGGCGTCGGTGTGCTTGCTGACCTGGGTGCACACGTTGCGCGAGCCGTACACGCCGTGCACGTACTTCTTACCCTTGGACGCGAGGCCGGCCCGCACGCCCTCGAAGTACGGCACGATGCCCGAGGCGATTTCCTCGCCCGTCGCGTCGTAGTCCACCGCGAAGTAGATGACCGTGTCGCGGTTGAAGCCATAGCCCTGCGCACACGAGTGGGCGTTCAGCGCGTGCGCGAAGCCCTGTTGGTACGTGAAGTCCTGGAGCCGCCGCGCGTTGTCCTGGTAGATCGGGAAGACGCTCAGCCCGGCCGCGAAGGCGTCCTGCAGCTCGCCCGACTTGATCTCCTTGTCGAGGGTGCTGCCCGGCGGGTCGTACAGATAGCGGCCGACGATGCGGTAGCCCGCCTTGAAGAGGGCGTCGGCGCGCGCCCGGGTGATCGTGAAGCGGGTGTCGCAGGCCTCCGTCTTGCGGTTCGGGTCTCCGGTCGAGACCAGCAGCTGCGCCCAGGTGGCATAGTCTCCGACGCCGTCCCGCTGTTCCAGCTCGGAGAAGTGCTGGAACTCTTCGACCCAGTCCTTGAGCTCCGAGTCGAACGTGCTGCGGAACGAGACCTCGACGTTCGCCTTCTCCTTGACGATGGGCGAGTTGAGTGCGCAGGCCCCGGAGAAGAGCTCCACGAAGACGCCGGAGTCACCTTCCTTCACGTTGTGCGCCTTGAGGCCCGCCTGGGTACCCGGGCCGAACGAGCCGGTCGCCTGGTCGTCGGGGATGCCCAGCTCGTACTGGATGCCCTTCATCAGGGATTTCTGCACGTCGCGCGAGTAGACGCCGTCCGCCGGGCCGATGAAGAAGGACGACCGGCTGTAGTAGCGGCTGTTGAGCCAGCGCTGGACGGTGCGGACGCGGTCGGTGCCCCCGGACACCGTGACGTACGCGTCCATGGAGAGCAGCGCCTTGAAGACCTTGGGTGGCACCGCCCCGTTGGTGGCATCGATGCCGGCGTGCTCCTTGAGCTTCCTCACCGACTCGACCGTGCCCGTCATCCAAAGATCACCGGTGCCGTCGCCGCCCCAGTAGCCCTTGCAGAACAGGGCGTGCTGGACGATCTTCTTGATGTTGAGGTTCGGCTCGATGAGGGAGATATCCGGGCGTTCCGCCAGCTTGGCGAGTGTGGTGGGGCCGAACGAGGCGCTGACCGGAGCGATGCCGAGCTCGTGCTGGAGCCCCATGGTCAGTGCGTACATCGTCGACCAACCGGTCTGCCCGTCCTCCGGGCACCGTGCATAGCCGGGAACAGCTCCGTAGGTGCTGTTGGCCCATTGCTGGGCAGCGAGAACTTTTGCGTCCGTCATGACTTCCCCTCCTGATGAGGACGGAAGGGCCCCGGCAGACGTGCCGGAGCCCTTCAGGTGCCCGTACCGACCAGCTAGAGGCGAATCGGGCCCGGAACGTCGCTCAGGCGGAGGCAGCGCGGGTGCCAGTTCTGGCTCCAGTACCAGCGGAGGGCGTCGCGGGTGTTCGGTCCGTAGATCCCGTCGGGGGTGACGCCGACGATCCCCTGCGCCCGCTTGAGGGCCCTCGCGGTGGCGGGGCCGAACTGGCCGTCCTCCTCCAGGTAGGTCACGCCGTCGTAATAGCATCCGTTCAGGGTCTGCTGGAGTACGCGGACGCCGTTGCCGGTGTTGCCCTCGCGCAGGCTGCAGTAGTTGCTGTAGGACCCGGTGATCGGAACGCCGCTCGTGACGTAACCGGCTCCATCGGTGTAGGCGGCGTAGTCCGTGCAGACCGGCGCCGACGCGTACGCCGTGGTCGCGCCGGTGGCGAGTGCGCTCAGTGTGAGAGCGGCGACCGCGCCGAAGGCGGCGAGAGTGCGCTTCATGAGTGGAATTCCCCCTGTGAGCATGGCCGGATCGAGCGGCCGGGTGGTGCCGCTGGAGAGCGGCGAGCCGAAAACTAGCACCGCGTTCCCGGCCTCCGACGCCCCGTCCGAAGGGCCTCCCGGCCGTCTCAACGGGGCGTGGGAAAGCCGGGACCGTTGCTGGTCCCGGCCTCCCGGCCCACCGGCCGTCGCTTCCCACGCCGTCCCAGAGACGGCCCGGACCCCGTCCCGTCCTGCCGACGCCGAGATCAGGGATCGGGGATCGGGATCAGGGCTGGACCTCACCGAGCGGTGAGCATTCCTGTTCCTTCTGGGTGGGGATGGTGCCGCAGATGGTGATGGTCTCCCACGGCTGATCCGGGGTCACGGCGAGCATCCGGGTATAGGTGTCGTGCTCCATCCGGATCGCCGCCGTGTCGGACGTGCTGCGCTTGTCCTTGATCATGACGGTGTCGCCGATGTTGCCGTTCTCGATCCGCCCCCACACGGCCTGGCAGGCTTCGCTGTAGCGCAGTTGGATGCTCATGCCCCGCAGGAAGGTCTCCCGCACGGTGACCGCGTCCCACTGGCAGTCGTGTGCCTGCGGCTCGCGGCGCAGACAGGTGTCGCTCTTGCAGCCGACCTTGACGGGTTTGCCGGGCTGCGGCTTCGGCGGAGCCGCGGTACCGGAGGCGTTCACGCCCCCCGTGGTGGTCCCCTGCGAGGCGCCCGCACCGGCGGCTCCGGTTGCGTACAGCGTCAGCAGACTGCCGAGCAGTCCGCCCGCCGCGATGCCGGCCGCTGTGCGCAGGAGCGCGGTCCAGCGGAAGCGGCGTACCGGCGGGGAATCCCCGGTCTCCTGCGCGGGCCGCACCACGGTCGCGGCGACCTCCGTGATCGACGGGCTCGACGGGCTCGACGGGCTCGACGGGCTCGACGGGCTCGACGGGATAACCGTGACCGGTGGCCCGGCCGCCGGAGCCTGATCGGGCCGGTCCGTCGGCCCGGCCGGCTTCTCCTCCAGCAGCCCGCCGCTCACGGACGCCCTCTCCAAGAGGACGAGCAGCGGCCCGGCATCCTCACCCGCCGCCGCGGCGAACTCCTCGACCGCAATCTTCGTGGGAAGCTGCTTGCCGTTGAGGAAGCGCTCCCAAGAGGAGCGACTGTAGTGCGTTTTGTCCGCAAGCCGGTTGTAACTCAGCTGCGAGGCCCCTTTGATCCGGCGCAGCTCCGAGAAGAGGTCGCTTCTCGGAACGTCGTCCGCCTCGTTGAACTCTGGCCCCCCTGACATCAGGTGCCCCCCCATTTTTCGTGCCGTCTGGCCGTCTGGCCGCATGTCGGCCGGAAGCCATCATTATCAGCCAGACGTGACGTGATCATGCCGAAGGGACCCAGGGAGTGATCTCCCTGGGTCCCTTCGGCATGCTCTTCATCTCTGCGGCGTGGGCGGAGCGTTCGCCTGCGTCAGATCAGCAGGTGGCTCCACGTCCGCGCGTCGACGACTCCGTCCGCGGGCAGCGAACGAGCGCTCTGGAAAGCGATGACCTGGTCCCTGGTCCCGGGGCCGAACTGACCGTCGGCGGAGGTCGGGAAGCCGGACGCCGCGAGACGGCTCTGCACCGCCTTCACGGCCTCACCGGCCGCGCCCTGCGCGACCGGCCCGCACAGCTGGTTCCACGTCTGCCGGCCGGCCACCCCGTCGATGCCCGCCTCGATCAGCTTCTGGAAGGCGCGGACAGCGGCCTCGGTCGCCGGTCCGAACGAACCGTCGGGGACGATCGCCGCTCCGCGCTGCACCAGCAGGCACTGCAGGACCCGTACCCGCTCGTTGAGGTCGCCGGTACGCAGGAGCGGCCATGCCGGGGCCGCCGGGTCACCGCCGATCCGCGCGGCTACGTCCGCGCGCAGCTGCGGCAGCATGGCGTACAGGCGGTCGCCGGGGCACTGGGTGTTGTTGAAGTCCCGGTGCCCGTAGATCTGGTACGGCCGGATTCCGTACCGTCGGCAGACCTCGGCACACAGCTCGACCAACGCCGCGTACTGCTCGGCGCGGGGCTCCTCGGTGATGTAGGTGCCCTCGTTCTCGATGCCGATGGCCACCGTGTTCTGCCCGGTGCAGTGCGCGGCCTCGACGATCTGCGTGCCGCTGTACAGCGCGGCCAGGCTCTGGTGCCTGCCCTCGGTGACGAACGCGCCCCGGCTGAGGGTGAAGTGCTGGCCCGTGTCGATCCAGCCCCTAACGTCCATCTGGTCCGTCTGCATGGCGCGGGCCAGGGCGAAGGCGCGGTCGTAGCCGAGGTCGGCGACGTTGGCCGTGGCCGTGTGATGGACGATGATCTTCTGCGCCCGTGCCGACAGCACCCTGACCGGGCTCTTGGGCGGCCGCGCGCCCCAAGCCTCGCAGTCGACGACGACGCCGGGGACGGGCGTGCCTCCCGAAGTCCCGAGCCCGGTACCAGTCCCGGTCCCGTCCGCGGCCGAGGCCTGCCCGGTGGTCCCCAGTGCACCCAGGGCGGTCCCCAGGGACAGGGCGCCGGCCAGGAGGGTGCGGCGGCGGAGCGGCGGGGTCGTCATGTGGGTCCGTTCGTCAGGAAGTCGCAGGTGACGTCACTGATTAAAGGGGGCAGACGAGCGCTGGGGAGCCGATGGGACGTCCCGCGTCGTCCCACGGGACTCATGGGACGGCATGGGACGACGCGGAGCGCTCCGGAGACCGCGCTCCGGCTGACTAGTGCCGCGTCAGGCAACGTTCGCCCGTCGCGGCACTAGGAGCACCTGTGCTGCGCGAGATCGCCTGCCGCCCCGTGCAGAAGTGCGGCGGCGCCGCCCAATCGGTGCCGGTGAGTTCGGCCTGTGCTGCGGGTGGTTTTGTACGTGGGCACGGGAGTCGTTTGTCAACGAGTTCGGGAGTCGGTTCATCGCTCGCGCCCATGATCAATGTCGACGAGTTCGGGAGTCACCGCTGCCTGGAGGGTGGGCTTGGGCGAGGGCGAGATGGAGAGCATCGGATCGGGGCCTGAGCGGCTCATTGGCCCTTCTCGGTGATCATGTTGATCAAGCCCTGGGCCGTGTTGTGCTCGGAGTCGATCGCGGGAACCTCTCCCCCTTCAAAAGTGGCGACCTCGGCGCTGCGGGGGAACATGGCCTGCTCGTACTCGGTGAGCGCGGCCTCGACATCGTCTGGGTGGGCGGCGAGGGCCTGGCCGAGTTCGGCGCCGTCAAGCATGGCGAGGTTGGCGCCTTCGCCGTTCGGGGGCGTGAGGTGGGCGGCGTCGCCGAGCAGGGTGACCCCCGGCAGCCGGTCCCACCGGTGCCCGGTCGGCAGGGCGAACTGGGGGCGCAGGACCGGCGCTGTGTCGCCGTCGGTGATGAGCGCGGTGAGTTCCGGCGCCCAGCCGTCGAACTCGCGCGCGATCCGGGCGGTGGCCACGGCGGCATCGGTGAAGTCGATGGTGGCGAACCAGTCCTGCGGCCTGGTCAGCGCCACGTAGGTGTGCAGGGTGTCGCCGCTTTCACGGTGAGCGAAGATCTCCCTGCCCGGCGAGGGCGCGATCAGCATCCCGCCGCCGACCGCCTTCGCGGCGGCCGGGTGGCGGGTGTCGGCGTGGAACAGGTACGTCTCGACGAACGACGTGCCGGCGTACTCGGGTGTGGCGGTGGAGAGCAGTGGCCGTACCCGTGACCAGGCGCCGTCCGCGCCGACCAACAGGCTGGTGACGACGGTGCCGCCGTCGGCGAACGTCACCTCGTGGCGGCCGTCGCCGAGGGCGCGGGTGCTGCCGACTTTGTGCCCCCACCGGACGGTGCCGGCCGGGAGTGAGTCGAGAAGGATCTGTCGTAACTCGCCGCGCTGCACCTCGGGGCGTCCGCCCGTGCCGTCGTCGGCCTTGTCGAGCAGGACGGTCCCGTCCGGGTCGAGGACCCGCATCGCCTGGCGGCCCTCCAGGACGATGGCGTGGAATTCGTCCATCAGGCCGGCCGCCTTGAGGGCGAGCTGTCCGTTGTAGTCGTGGATGTCGAGCAACCCGCCCTGCGTGCGCACCGTCGGGGAGGAATCCGCCTCGTAGACCGTGACCGGGATTCCGTGGATGTGCAGGACGCGGGCCAGAGTGAGTCCGCCGAGACCGGCGCCGATGATCGTGACGGGTATGCGCATGGTGGCTCCTGGGGATCGGGGCCGCCCGGTGAGCTCCGGCCGGCCGTCCCTGGAACGTTGGCGGACCTCACCGACAGGCCACCGACATCGAACCGGCAGCCGCCGATGGATGACCGACACCGCGCATCGGGCCCGACACCTACCCGGGTTGGGGTTCCGCCTGGCAGCCGGGTCGATCGTGTTCACGCCCTCGTTCTCGCATCGCTCCCCGGGCGACGAAGCCCAGCCTGCATGGAGGTACAACGAACGGCCCGACGGGCGTGGTGGCCAGCCGCCATGATTAGGGATGCGTGAGCGAGGGGTGCCTCCCGTTCTCGCGTACATCGGCTATTCGCGCGAGCGTGCGACTCCCAATCTCGTGTCGAACTGACGTCGCAACTCGCGTACATAGCCACTGCGGGCAGCAGGGAGCCGTCACGATGGGCGGTGGGCGTCTCGTTGGTCACTGCCGCAGTGTTCCAGCCGGCTCCGACACCAGTGGAGCCGGCCTGAAACGACATAGCTCGGCAGAAGCGGCTCAGCAGCAGTGACCGACCGGGTTCAGTCGCTGGAGGAACATCGCAGGTCGGAGCATGATGCGTAAGCGATCAGCGACTCAAGCGACTGTCGCTCGGACATTCGACAACGGGCAAGCTGCCCCCGAGGTCCGCCGGTTCGGTCAGGCCTCCGCCGCCGCCTGTGCCGGGCGCTCCGAGCGTTCCGTCTTGCGGCCCTTGCTGCCCGCCGTGAGGGTGGTCGGGTCGACGGCTTCCGCCGGTGCCCCGCTCGCGTACAGGCCGTCCGGGACCATGTCGCGGTCGTGGGGCAGGAGCCAGAAGACGCGGCGGCGGAAGGTGCCGCTGGAGCGGGACGGCTTGGCTCCCGGGCCTAGCTGGGCGTAGCCGACGAGGCGGCCGTCGCGGTGGTAGGCGGGCTTGCCCCGGCGGGTGGGCAGGCGGTCCAGCGACTGGCGCACGTAGTCGAGCTCGGTGACGTCCTCGAGCCAGATGAGGTCGATCTCGTGGTGGATCTCGTCGTCGGAGATGAGGGAGCTCATGCGTTCTCCTCCTCTGCGAGCAGTCCGATGCCGGGGTAGTACTTCTTCGAGTTGGACAAGATCATTTCTTTGGGTGAGGCGAGGCCCACGAGCTCGCGGGCCCGCGCGGCGAAGGCGCGGGAGGAGACGGTGGGCGCTCCTTCATTCTGGCACCAGGTGCGGTACACACCGTAGAGGCGGGCTTGTTCCGCCCGGTGATCGGCGTGAAAAGTACAGCACTCCTCGAAGAACCGGCCGGTGTGGTCCTCGGTCTCCGCGTACGCGGTGGTGGCGATCCGCACCGGCTCGGGGCCCGTGAGGTCCTTCTCCCCCGCCAGGTAGCGGCGGGCTCCGTCGATCAGCCAGGCCAGGATCCCGGGGCCTTCCTCGGTGACGAGGATGTCCGCGAGGTTGTCGATCTTCCGGTCGTCGGAGACGACCTTCTCGAACGGGACCAGGCGCATGCGCCGCCAGAAGGCGAAGCCGCCGGTGCCGACCTCGGGGCGGTGGTTGCCGATGAGCCACAGCTTGTGCGTGGGCGCGAAGGAGAAGAAGTCCTGCCGCATCCGCCGGGCCTTGATGCGGTCGCCGCCGGTGAGGAGCTTGACGCGGGCCTCGTCGAACTTGTCGCCGGGCTTGACCTCGGAGCACACGATGACGCGCCGGCCGTGCAGCTCGGCGAGCTCGGTGGGGTGCCCGTCGAAAGTACGGGCCATCAGGAAGCCGGGCGGGGCGGCGTCCGCGTAATCGCCTAGCAGCTTCATCAGGACGTCCAGGAGGACGGACTTGCCGTTCTTGCCCGAGCCGAAGAGGAAGGGCATGACCTGGGCGCCGACGTCGCCGGTGATGGAGTAGCCGAGCATCAGGTGCAGGAAGTCGATCATCTCCCGGCCTTCGGCGTCCGAGCCGAAGGTGTCGGTGAGGAAGCGGTTCCAGCGCGGAGTGGCCTGCGAGCGCGGGCCGGTGGACGTCGAGCGGGAGTGGAAGTCCTTGTCCGGCTCGGGGACGCGGATCAGCCCGGTGTGCAGGTCGACGATGCCCGCCGGCGTGCACAGCGCGTACGGGTCCGCGTCGAGGAGCTCGGCCCGCAGGACCATCCCCGGAGCCGCCTTCGCCTGCGTCAGCATGGCGTTCATGCCCGAGGTGCTCAGCGCCCGCCGACGGTGCTTCTGCAGCGACTGGTTGCTGTGGATGCCGCGGGGGTCGGTCGTCGCGATGGCCTCGGCCAGGTCTCCGGCGGCCCACACGACCGTGTCGTCCTCGTCGACCTGCCAGCGAGTGGTGTCCCACCGGTACCAGCCCAGCCCCGGCACGTGCCGGTAGTCCCCCGCGTACAGGCGGACGAACAGCTTGGCGTTGCCGCGGTCGCTGAGGGTGTCGGGCAGCAGCCCCGCCGAGGTGGCGTGTTCCAGGTGCGCGCGCTCACCGCCCTGGGCCGGCACGGGGGCAGTTCCCGACCCAGACGCCGGCACGGGCTCCTGGGCGAGGATCTGCGCGGCGATGGCCTCGGGGTCGAAGTCGAAGAGGAAGCCGTCGGTTTCGGGGGCGGGGCTCACCGGCGGCCTCCAAGGTGCAGGGGGCGCTGCGCGCCGGCGGCCATGCCGCTGCGGATGATCTGGGCGGTCCGCTGGGCCTGCCCGGGACGGGTCGCCTCGGCGGTCTCGCGCAGGGCCCCCTCCGCGGCGGCTTCGCCCAGGTGCCCGGCCGCCACGAGGCCGCCCAGGGTGTACGCAGCCCGGTTCAGCTTCTCCGTGAACCCGGCGCCCTCGGCGACCTGGGCGCACCCGGCGACGTCCGCGAGCAGCCCCGCCAGGAGCCGCGAGGTCTGGTCCTGTCCCCCACCGGCCGCGAGCACGGCCTCCCGCGCACGGGGCGGTACGGGCCTGGGAGCGGGGATGTGAGGGGCCGGCAGGTGTCCGGTGCGCTGGAGCTCCTGGGCGAGCCAGGCGGGCAGCGGAGCGGGCCTCCTGACGCTTCCTACGGGCTTGTACGCGCCCGCGGCGGTCGAGGTGCCCGGGGCGATGATGTAGCCGCCGTGGGCCCGTACGTCGACCTGCCAGGCCAGCGCACGCCGGCCGGAGCCCGTGGAGCACTGCCAACGGCGCCCGTCGGTGGCCCGGTACCAGACGTGCAGCCCACCGGAGGGCGTACGCACCCGCAGCGTCGAGGCGTCCTCGGCGGGGCTCCGCTCGCCCCTCAGGGCTGCCAGCACGGCCAGCGAGTGGTAGCCGGTGGTCATCCCGGCGACGTCGATGTGCTCCCCGATGGCGATGCCGGGCAGGAGCCGGTCCCGGGAAGGGATCTCGCTCTGGTGCGCGCTCTGGTGCGCGTCGACGTCGATGACGACGAGGTCGGCCGGACCGCAGGCCACTCCCACGCCCAGGGTCGGGTTCTGTCCCCACCAGTGGTCGATCCGGGAGTAGTCCAGGGTCGCGGCGTGGAACCCGTGGCACCAGCGACCGGCGGCCAGGCAGGCGCAGTCCTTGTGGGTGTGCCCGGGAGCACTGCAGTCCCGGCAGTTGGAGGCCGGCGTCTTGCGCCCGGAGGCCAGCGGGTGGACCGGCCAGCCATTACTGGCACACCACCGGGCCAGGCGCAGGCCGGCAATCGAACGCTCAGGGGTGGGCTGCCCTGAGTCGCTGCGAGAAAACCGCAGCTCAGCGGGCATTCATTTCCCCTCACAGCGACTGAAGCGACTCAACAACGAACACAGCCTAGCGAAGTCGACCTGGCAGCGTGCGCAGCGTGTCGCAAACACCCTGCCGGTGTGTCGCGCGACTGAACCCCGAGTGCAGGACCAGCCGGCGGCCCGGGGCGCGCTGATCGGTGGACCCAGGGCTCGGCCCACCGGTGGGCTCAGCGACTCAACAGCGACTCAAGACTGAAGCGCAGCGACCGAAGGGTTTCAGTCGCTTGAGTCGCTCTTCACAAACCCGCAGGTCAAAGCCTTGCGCAGCTACCAACAGCGACTGAAGCGACTGAAGCCTCCTATATATGACGCACACGCGCACACATGAATGTCCTCATATACCGGAGCTTGAGTCGCTTCAGTCGCTGTTTTTCCTACCCCACCGCCCTGACCTGCGGTTTCGGCAGCGACTCAAGCAGCGACCGAACCGCTTCTTGGGTCACTGGCCTTCAGTCGCTGCCGAGGCGGAGGCCCCGAACCCGGGATGCTTGGATGTCCGGATGAGACAGCTGAGCGAATTGACGGACGTGGACGAACCAGCCTGGCCGCTCCTGCAGGAGCAGTTCGCCAACAGCTCGGCGCCGCTGGAGTCGCTCCCCGCCCGGGCCCCCGAGCAGGGCCGGGCCTGTCTGCTGCAGCTGCAGGTCACCGCACGATCGTGGCTGGGCGCCTTGGCACTGAACTCGGGC
This sequence comes from Streptomyces sp. NBC_00454, assembly GCF_041434015.1. GTDB lineage: Bacteria > Actinomycetota > Actinomycetes > Streptomycetales > Streptomycetaceae > Streptomyces. Next base: position 176,170 of record NZ_CP107908.1, read on the forward strand.
GGCCTGACCGTGGACGGCGGCTGGCTGCGCGTCTACGGGGGCGCGACCGGTGACAGGGACGGCCTCCCAGCCCTCCCAGGCGCCCTCCCGAGCCTGGCCCAGGTCAACGACTTCCCCGCCGCCTTCGACCCCGCCTGGCATCCGGCCGCCGGACTGATCGTCGGCCACGACGTCCTGGGCGGGGTGTTCGCCCTCAACGGCCACGACCCCGCCGCATCCGGACGCCCCGGCGACCCCGGGCAGATGCTCTACTTCGCCCCGGACTCCCTGGAGTGGGAGGCGCTGGAGATGGGCTACGGGGCCTGGCTGACCTGGCTGCTGTCGGGAAGCCTGGCCCAGTTCTACGACGGCCTCCGCTGGCCCGGATGGCAGGCCGAAGCAGCAGCCCTGGAGCCGTCCCAGGGAATCGCCGTCTACCCGTACCTCTGGTCGAAGGAAGCCCACGCAGACCTGGCAGCGACCAGTAGAAGAGCGGTCCCCATGACCGAATTGCTCGGCCTGAGCCGCGACTTCTGCCTGCAGTTCGGGCCGAACGACCCGGGGTTCCTTGGATCGGTCTAGGAGCGGACGTCGCGTCGCTGTCAGTGGCTCCGCGCACCATTGAGTGCATGCGATGGACGACTGACACCCTGCTCGTGATGGCCCGGTTGTACTACCTGGTGGGGGAAGACGCGGTTCTCTTCAACAGTGACGAGGACGGAAGCGACCGGGCCTTCAACGGGAACACCTTGGCCGCAGGAGGCCCGGAACACCTCGCGCTGCTCACCGGCACGCACACGGGCGAGATCCGTCTCTCCCTCGAACAGCTGCTGTCCGAGCCGGGACTCCCGGCAGAGGACTGGGACACCGTCGTCGAGGTCAGCATCTACAGCACTAGCGGGAAGCTGTGGTTGAACGACGGGGAGGGCGAGATGCACCCCACCGCGGGCAATCTCGCCCACGCGGGACCGGGGTGGTATCGAGTGCGGGCACACGCCCGAGGGCGCGACCTGGGCCATGCGCAAGACACCCCTGACACCTGGGTCGAAGAACACCTCGTCAGCGTCTGGCCGGCGCCTCCCCAGCCTGACGTGGTCCACCGGATCACGGACGAGTTCGGCTTGGCGCACTATGATCCGCAACGCCCGCCGAGTGCACCGATCCACCCCGCCGATGCGCTTCCCTGGGCGAAGCGAGTCGCCGACGCGAAGGTCCGCGCGTGGGCAGAGCAGTTCGGATACGGCGCGCAAGACCAGGCCCGCATAGTCGAGGCAATCAACTCCGCAACTGCGTGAGCTGCTCGTCCGAGGGAGGGCTCGTCCTCCGGCACCTCCAAGGCCTTCTACGACCGCAAACCAGCCGAAGGTCAGCGCCACAAACTTGCGATCCTCGCGCTCGCCAGGCACGCACCAGCGCTACGCTTCGGCAGGTTCGCCTCGAGGGGCGCGGGGGTTCGGCCACGGGGGTGGGGCGGATGGGGCTCAACAGGCACGGGCGCAGACTCGTCGCGCGCGGAGCGGGGTACGCACTGGCACTGCTGGCGGTGACTTCGTGCACCACGGCTCCGCCGTCGGGATCCGCGCCACCCCAGTCACAGCAGTCGCAGGCCTCACCCACTGCGTCGCCCTCGCCGCCCAAGCCGACATCCTCGTCAGGGCCCGCCGTTCCGGTCGGGGCGGCGAGGCGCACAGTCGCCGACGGACCGATGCTGGCTTCGGTCCGCAAGACCATGAAGTCGCTGCCGTCCTACGAGATGCCGTCCGATGATTTCGTAGCGGTGATCCGGAGGGATGCGCCGGACGCCGGTGAGTTCCTGTGGATGAAGGACGACCGTACGTACTGCTCCGCGATCGTTCACGAGGGGCTGGCCAGGGTCGAGTGCGGGTCCATGCCGGAGAGCTGGCCGCGCAAGGGTGTCCTGAAGGTGACGACCGGCGAGCCGTACCAGGAGAAGCCCGGCGAGCAGCCCAGCCTGTTCGTCTTCCTTGCCGTCGTGGAGGGAGAGCACGGCCCGTACGGCTACGAGGGGACGCCGCCAGAGGCGGCGGGCCCGGTCCACGACGCCGTCGTGACTTTCGCTTCGGGACGCAGGCTGGGCCTGCTCTCCTACGAGAAGCGCTCGAGCCGGATTCCGGAGACCGAGATCTGTGGTGCGGACGGCGCCGTGTGCTTCCCGGCCTATTACCCGAACCGCTAGTGCTGAGGCCGGATAGGTTCGCTGGGTCTGACGACGAGACGAGGATCGGACCGTGGCGGGCGTGGGGCGGGCGATGAGTGACAACTACCTGACGGTGATTCCGACCGATCCGTACTGGCAGCCCAGTAAGAATGCGGCGGACCGTGCTGGCGCCAGGTTCGAGAATGGTGTCCTGGTCGAGCGGCAGGAGCAGGTCGCATGAACGACGACGCACTCCAGTCGGAGGAGCCGGCCGAGCACTTGCGCTTCTGGGCCTACCTGAGCGCGCTGGAACAGGTCACCGACGCCGACGAGCCCGAGCTGATCCGAGAGGTCCTCGCCGATCCGGACCAGATGATGGCCGAGTCCGCCGTCCTACGGCACCTGGACCACCGCGCCGGCGGACTCCACCGCGGGCCTGGCTACGAGCCCTGGGCCGAGATGATGACCCAAGCCACGACGGGCTCTCCGTTCCTGGCGCAGCGCCTGCAGGAATGGTCCCTCTACCGGGTCGTCGCGCTGGGTCAGCCCTGGCGCCCGGACGCCCTCCTGGGCTCATCCAACCGGCTTCAGCTCATGGTGGCCACCGCGTCGAACACCGACGCGGTCAGACTCCTCGCAGAGCAAGGCCGCACCAAACGGATCCGCAACACTGCCAAGACCAACCTCCAGCGGCACAGATCACACTGAGCCGCAGGTCAATTCATCCACAAGTCTTGACTATTACTCCAACGAACTCCTGTCATCGTCCGCCGTACTCAGCGACCAGATGTTGGTCTCCCACTCCACCCGCCGGTCAGCCGGCTCCAGGACCAGGGGCCCGGCGATTCCTCACTCGGCTTGGCTGACCAGCACTTCTTCCCCAAATCGCTGGGCCATCCGAGGAGAGCGCCCGTAGGTTGGCGTCATGGCGAATGAGGGTGGGCAGCAGCTTTTAGTGAACCGGTGGGGCGATACGTCCTCCGCCCCGGGGCCGGCTGCTGGAGGCGAGCCCTGCGTGGATACCTGCAGCTGCTTCGACCAGCGCAAGCCGCACCCGCGTGCCCGCGTCGGGTTCCACACCGAGCTCCAGGACACTTCGGCTCCCGGCTGGCAGCACCTGCTCGAGCTCATCGACGAGGCGGCCGCCGACGGCCGGGAAGAGTTCCGTCCCCTCGTTGAGCTCAGCCCCGGGGAACGGCGGCAGGTCATCACTCTGCCGCCGACCATCGGCAAGCTGACGGCGGTCAAGCACCTCGTGCTCTACGGCAGCAACCTCGTCCGGCTCCCACCCGACATCGGGGCGATGACCAGCCTGGAGGAGTTCACCCCGTACACCTCCTACCGGATGCACTGGTTTCCGTACGAAATCACCAGATGCACCCGGCTCATGAGGAGCACGGTCAGCACGCGTTCCCTCTTCGGAAACCACAAGCTGCGGGCACCGTTCCCCCGGCTTGCTCCCGCCCTCGACTCGGTCGCAGGCCTCGACACGGCAGCCTTGGACGCACGCCGCTGGGGCACGACAGCCGTCTCTTCGTGCAGCGTCTGCGACCAGCCCATGGAGCAAGGCGGGCTCCATCCGGTCTGGATCTCCTTGCGCGTGGCCACGGATGTCCTGCCGCTCCTGGTCAACGCATGCTCTCCGCGATGCGTGGCCGCCCTTCCCCGGGCGCCTGAGGGCTACATCCAATCCGCGCACACGGGCGGGCCAGTCGGCCAACCCGCAGCCGACCGGGACTGAACTCGAAATCGACGCCCCTCATCCAAGAGAACGCACCTGAGGTCATGCATGCCCCTGCTCTACCAGGACTGTACGTTTCGCTACGGTCGCCGCACACATCCCGTCCTGAACGGGCTGAACCTGGCCTTGGCTCCAGGCCACACCGTCCTCCTCGGTCCCAACGGCGCCGGGAAGAGCACGCTGCTCTCACTCGGTGCCGGCGCGTTCCGGCCGGGAACCGGGCGGGTGGGCCTCGGTAGGTTGTCCGCCAGCGGCCCCCGTGACGCCCGCACCTACCGGCGCAAGGTGGCCTGGCTGCCGCAACGGCCCGGCTTCTTACCAGGACTGACCGCTCGTGAGCATGTGGCGTACATCGGCTGGCTCAAGGGGATGCGGGAGCGTGACGCCTGGGCGGCCGCCCCCGCAGCGATCGATCGTGTAGGGCTTGCCGAAAAGATGAACGACCGCATCAAGACGCTCTCCGGCGGTCAGCAGCAGCGCGTCGCCATCGCGGGCGCCCTCGTCCACGAGGCCGAGGTACTGCTCCTGGACGAGCCCACCGCAGGGCTCGACCCGCACCAGCGCCGCCGCTTCCTGGACCTGCTGGTGTCCTTGCGCGGCACCATGCACGTCATCGTTTCCACCCATGACATCGGCGACCTCGACCAGGCCTTCGAGGAGGTGGTCGTCCTCGAGTCGGGCAGGGTGAGGTTCCAGGGTCCGGTGTCGCTGTTCGACAGCCACGCCGCACCCGACTGCGTACCCGGCCGCCGGCTGGAGAGCGCGTACGAGTCTGTGCTGGAGGCCGCGGAATGATCACCTGGGCCAACCTCCGCGCCTCGGCCGCCCCCTGGGTGACGCTGCCCGCCCTCGTCTACTCGGGCCTGTACATCACCGCCAACCGCATCAGCGTGCCGCCGGCCTACGGGGTCGAGGCCGGCGAAGCCGTCGCGCAGGCCCTGCCGGTCATGGTCGGCGCCGCGGCCGCGGTCGCCGCGTGGGAGGCCGGACGCCACCGACTGCTCGACGCGTTCCCCAGCACGGCCGCACGCGGTGCACTGCGCCGGTTCGTCTGGGCCGTCACCCCTGTAGTCGTGCTGCAGGCGGTGCTCCTCGTCGCCTCCTTCCTGCTGGCCGCCAACACGGTCGGGACGCTTCCGAGCGGAGCGGGCGGCTGGCTGGGCGTCGCCCATGCCGTCGTGCTCCCACTGGGATGGACGGCCATCGGATGGCGGCTGGGGCACGTTCTCCCCCGCAGCCTGGCCGCCCCCGTTGCGGGCATCGGCGGCTGGATGTTCCTTTCCTTCCCGCAGGGCATGACGAACCCGTGGCTGCGTCACCTGGGCGGATTCATCGACGGGTTCTCCTCCCCCACCGACACACGCTCGCCGCTCGCGTACCTGATCCCCTGGGCGGTGCTCTGCGGCCTGGTCCTCGCGCTGTGGCTTCCCGCACTCGTCCGGCAACGGGTTGCCGCGATCTCCCTCGGTGTCGCTCTCGCGATCGCCACGATCCTGCTCGGCCGGACCGCAGTCGCGGACTGGGGCTACTTCCGCCCTTCGAACGCCCGGGTCGTCACTCCGGTGTGCGCTGGCGAGGCGCCCCGGGTGTGCCTGCCGCCCGAGTACGCCTCCCACGCGGACGGGATACGCAAGGACCTCACGGAGCCGCTAGCCAAGTTGCAGGCCGCGGGCGTGCCCGTGCCCGGTGAACTGCTCCTGGCGTCCTCGAAGGAGCCGTTGAAGCCCGGAGTCTGGCCCCTGATCTGGTCACCGCCGCTCGCCAACGGACAGGCGGATCCCGACTCCCTCCGGGCCGACCTGGCGGAATCCGCCGTCACCGGCACCGCCGTGAGCGCCGGGGCCGCTCCTTGCCGCCTTCCCGGTTCCCCGCCTGCCGCCTGGGCCGCCCTCGTCGTCGGCGTGAACGAAGAGCACGTACGCAGCGCGACGCCGGCCCCGACCTGGCAGGAGATCACGCAGATCCGTACCCTCCCCAAGGAACAGCAGGTCGCGTGGTTCACCGAGGCGGCGCGGGCACAGAAATACTGCGGAGCGGTCTGGTGAAGCTCTACGCGCTGTCGGTGAGGCGCTGGTGGGTCATGGTCCCCGCGGTGCTGGCCCTCATCCTCACCACCTGGCTGATCGGGGCGAGCCCGGTACCCGTTCCCAGCCTTCTGGGAGGCGGGGGAATGGCCCAGATCAAGCACTTCGTGCCGGTGATCGCGAGCGTCGCCGTCATGTACTGCCTGGACCGGCGACTGCTGGAGGCGGAACTGACAGCGGTCGTGCCGGTCCGCCGCCTGGATCGGGCAGCGGTGTCAGCAGCGGCGGTGCTCCTCCTGGCCGCCACGCCCGCCGTCGGACTGGACGTAGCCCGCAACACCCTTCTCATCCTGGCCCTGGCCTTGGCAGTGCGCCGGATCGCGAACGAGGCCACGGCGGTGGCTGCCGGACTCCTTTACATCATCGCCAACGTAATGCTCGGGCAACCTCCCGACCCACTCGGCCACCGCATCGGCTCCTGGTGGGCGCTGCCCCTCTACCCGGCCGACAGCATCCCCGCCCTCGTCATCGTCGTAGTCCTGTTCGCCGGCACACTCACCTGGGGCCTCGCGCCCCGCGCGCGCCCGCGCTGAAACACACGGCCGGGCCTCAGCCGTATTTCAGGCACCGAGGGCCGGCAGACGCCCACGGAAGTGACGCCCGTCCGGCAACAACTCCGGGCGGGCTCGGTCACTTTGCCTCTCGTAGGATGAATGACCTTGAGTCGAACGGGCCGCCGGCGGTGCCTCCATCGCCTTCGGCGACTCGATCCAGCGGGGCGTCGACACCTGGGCCTGGGAATGGGGCAACCGGATGAAGGGCGAGGTCGACGCCAAGGCCAACCCCCAGATCGCGGACGAGTACCTTTCCGTCAACACCCAGGCGCCCATCCTGATCCGCGAATGGGCCAACGACCGGGCGGACATCTCGGAGAACGACATCCAGGACTACACCCGCGACGTCCTCGAAGGCCGGGTCCGCGGTACGGAGACAGCCCACAAGTACCTGACCGATACGACCAACTGATCGAGGAGCGAGGGATCGGAAGTGGGGACAGCCATGACCTCGAAGGAAAGCAGCCGAGCCGTGCCGGTGAAGGCGTGGATCGCCGCCGGAGTATGCCTGGTGCTCCTGGGCTCGGCCGCGGCATGGTTCTTCCTCGGGCGTGAGACGTCTCCCCCCTGCAACGGTCTGGCCGAAGACGCGCGCGTGCAGAAATCGGTGGGGCAGGCCGTTCACCCCGGCATGAACTGCGCGGCACTCGGAGAAGCGGTCGTCAAGGCGACTGCCGGCAGCGAACCGGGCCGACACACCCAGGCGCAGGCGCAGGCGATGAAAGACGTCCTCTTCGCGCTCGGGTTCGGGCCGTCGAAGGAGGTCGACCTCGACCCCGCTCTGCGTCTTCCCGTCGCCGCCGCACTGGCCGACTACGCGCCCGACCTGCACGAGATGCTCGCCGGCCTGAACAGTGAGTACGTGACGAAGGCCGGACGCGACACCCCGCCCTGGGAAGCCGGGGGCACCTACCGCCTGTCCGTCTCCACCGACGTGTTCAGAAAGACCCTGCGCGCGGTGGCCGAGAACCCCCAGGCCTACGCCCTGCTACGGAAGACGGAGACGCGCTTCGCGGCAGAGAGGCTCGCCGCCGTCCCCGCGGACGCGACCGGTACAGCACTCTCCGGGCCTCCGACGGCGAACGCCCGTGCTCTCGGGATCCTGGACGGCCTCGCCGACACGATCACGAACCAGGACGCCCAACAGGCGCGGAAATGGCGCGACATTGTGTTCGAACGGCTGCTGGAGGGGCAGGTCGGCCCACCCGCCTACCAGGACGATCCAGCAGGCCACCTCACTGCCACGTGGCTCCAGGAGTTGAAGAACGCTCCGGAAGAAGAACGCGCTGAAAGCCTCCGTACCCAGGGCGTCTCCATGGCCCGGACCTGGACACAGGCGCGCAACACGGACGAGCAGACCCGACAGGACCTGCTCACGAAGGTGGAAAGCAGCGCCCTCAACGCGCGCCGCGAGATCGAGCCCTGATCCTTCCTGCCGAGGATTCTGCAAGGTCCTCGGATGCCGGCCTGAACGGGCCCGGCTGAGCCCGGGGCCGGCCGGTCGGGGGTGTTGGGGGTGTTGGGAGACACCGCTCCCATGTGCGACGCGCTCTGGCTGGGCTGGAGGCGGGCTGCGCGGATATACTGGGGCCACCAACTGTTACTCAGGCGCAGAAGGCCCTCCACCACGGTGGAGGGCCTTCTGTCTTGTTCCGCGTACGCCCAGGTCAGGCGACCTGGAGCTTCGGCCGGCCCGTCGGGGCGGGCGGGGCCTGGTGGTACGTCGGCAGCTTCAGGTTGGGCAGCTCCCCCGCCTGGATACGGGCGAGGGCCGCGCGGAACGCCGCCTCCATCGCATCCGGGGACTCGTACTTCGCCGCCAGCGGGTGGAGCCGGTACGAGTTGCCCGTACGCTCCTCGCTGCGCGGCCGCAGCACGATGTTCAGGTCGCACAGCGGCGCCATCAGCCCGCTGACGGCCTGGGGCGTGACCCCGTACTCGGCGGCCATGTCCTTCTGCCGGACCGGCAGCGTTCCGCCGAAGTCGCTGCGCGAGACGAGGTACTGGAGGAACTTGACGGCGGACCCTGACAGCGGCAGGGCCCAGATGCGCTCCGCGACGATCGGAGACATGACGTTAGCCATGGGAGGACAGCCTTCCTCGAGAACGGTCGCCTGTGTACGGGCCGTACCTGCCGTTCCGGCTGTACTGGCCTGGCCGCGCTATCACCCGGTTCGTTTCCTTCCACGAAAACTCTCCTCGATCCCGAAGTCGAGGTCCAGCTCCTCCTGATGGGCCCCTTCGGGCCCCATCGCGTACGGGAACGCCCCGGGGTCGTGGTCGTGCTTCCCGGCGATGTCGGCGAGCACCTCGTGCTGGGCCGTGCTGTTGCCGTGGAACCACAGGCGCACGTTGATCTGGATCCGGCCGTTGCCCGCCTTCTCCACCCAGTTGTATCCGCACAGCGCCTGCACCGCACGGTTTACCGTGGAACGGCTGATCATCTTGCCGTCCTTCTGGGCGGCGATCTTGTTCAGTCCGTCCGTGATCTCCTGCTGCGTGTACTGGGTGATGCCGGTGCCCGGCACCTGTCCCCCGGCCACGAAGAGGAACACGCAGAGCTGGGACTTGGTGATGCTGTTCGCGACGGCCAGCTGCGCCAGCAGTTGCGTGAACCAGTTGCTGGCCAGGCTGTATCCGGCGCCCCCGGCCATGTCGTGGACGGCCTTGGGGTCCGCCGCGTACTCGAAGTGGACTCCCTTGAGCCGACGACGGCCGCTGGGGTCGGTGGCCT